>JBDNDR010000067.1:0-8516 GCA_046718995.1 Fimbriimonadales bacterium | reverse complement strand
AAGCATGACTTAGACGCCCACTTACAACGATTGGGCAATTTCGCTTGGGCAATCCTACGCCAACCTGACCACGGGATTGCGCTATTGGACTATCGGGGTGCGCCCATCATGGCACAACCTGAGGGTCTAGCTGCGCTTGCCATACTGGCATCCCTACCTGCTTCCGAAAGGCAGTCCATCCTCAAACGCTTGCAAAAGGACAAGACGGCTGAAATATCGCTCCAGCGGGTAGGCATCGAGCGACTGGATGCCTTAACCAAGTTCTGGCGGCGCAACACGCTACTGCCTAACTCGCCCGAACCGTTCGGCTTTCGGAACGCTTGGCATCCCCGTTTTCGCGTGCGCCTTCGCTCGGCGAAACTTCTTATAGATTACGACCCAACCCACCACAACCTCTCCTTCAGACTACAGATGAGCGACCAGCTGCCCGATGGAACGGTTCTCAGCCACACACGTTCGTTAGGAACCCTCTATCTGCCTGATTCCTCAGATACCCGCAGGGAGATGCCCCGCTCGGACGAATAAAAACCTATGCACTTTCCGAGCGACTTTCTGTGGGGCGCAGCGACCGCCTCGTACCAAATTGAGGGCTACCCGCTGGCAGATGGGGCAGGTGCTTCCATATGGCACCGATTCAGCCACACGCCGGGTACGACCCACGAAGGGCAAAATGGGGATATCGCCTGCGACCACTATCACCGCTGGCAGGAAGATATTGAGTGGATGCGCCGTCTGAATCTCAACGCCTATCGCTTCTCCCTCGCTTGGGCGCGTATCTTACCCGAAGGACACGGTCGGGTGAACCCTGCCGGGTTAGACTTCTACAAGCGGCTGGTGGATGCCCTCTTGGAACACGGCATCACCCCGATGATAACCCTTTACCACTGGGATCTCCCTGCCGCCCTGCACGACCGCGGAGGCTGGATGAACCGCGACTGTGTGGGCTGGTTCGCCGACTATGCCAGCCTGATATTCCGCGAGCTGGGCGACCGTGTGCCCCTCTGGGCGACCCTCAACGAGCCGTGGGTGGTGATGGCGCTGGGCTATCTGTTCGGTCAGCATGCGCCCGGTCTGCGCGACTTGGGAGGTGCCAGCCGTGCAGGGCACCATATGCTCTTGGCGCACGCCCAAGCGGTCAAAGCGTTCCGTGCCTTCGTTCCTTCAGACGCCCAAATTGGTATCGTCACGAACCTCGGACCGCAGCAACCCGCCACCGACAGCCCGCAAGACCAGCTGATTGCTACCCTGTGGCACAACTTTATCAACCGCTACTTCTTAGACCCCATCTTCCGCGGGGAGTATCCTCAGGCGGTGCTGTCGTTCATCGGTGAGTTCGCCCCCCCGATTGAGGAAGGTGATATGGAGACCATCCAGACGCCGATAGATTTTGTCGGTGTGAACTACTACACGCGTAATGTGCTGACCTACGATGCGACCGACGCCTTCGGTTCGCGCTCGGTACCCCAAGAAGGCAAACGCTACACCGAGATGGGCTGGGAGGTCTATCCTGAGGGCTTGTACGAAATCATGCGCTGGGTTCAAGAGGAGTATGGTTCTATCCCTCTCTATGTCACCGAAAACGGTGCCGCCTTCGCCGACGAACTCAACGCGCAGGGTGAAGTGGACGACCCCCTACGCGAAGAGTACCTCCGTGCTCATATCGAACAGTGTCATCGCGCCCTTCAGGATGGGATTCCACTGCGGGGCTTCTTCTACTGGTCATTAATGGATAACTTCGAGTGGGCATTCGGCTACACGAAGCGGTTCGGTTTGCTGTATGTAGATTTCGACACCCAACAGCGCATCCTCAAGCGCAGTGGGCGCTGGTACGCCGACTGGATTGCGAGCCAGCGACAGGCGTGAACCGTCACCCTACTTCGCCGAGAACCGCCAGACCACCCTGCGTTGTGGGTTGCAAGCCACATCCTGCACCCGCAAGGTGATGCAAGGTACTTTTTGACAAAAGTTAGGGCACAGACCGCTGTTTAATAACCGGCAGGGTCTATGTGTGCCATAAACCCTGCCAGCCATATACGTCTGCACACTACCACTTTGGCTTCAGCCTGTCACATAGATGGCAAGTCTGCAGCAAACTCGACCGAACTAACCCGAAGCACCAAAGTTGAATAACACTATCAACAGGTCAGCATCATCCACCACGCCGTCCTGATTCAGGTCCTCCGAGCCACCTGAACCGCCAAACGCAAACAACACGGCTAACAGGTCAGCGTCATCGATAACATCGTCTCCATTCACATCCCCGTTCACCGTGAAGTTCAGTTTGAGATAAGCGTAGCCCTGAGAGGCAATCGACACCGAAGGCACCACGACCGATAGGTAGGTTCCTGCCTTTGCGCGAACAGCGTAGTTGCCCGGAGCATTCACCCGCTCAGAGAAGCGCCCATAAGCATCGAGTGGGGTGTTGATAGACTGGACAGGACTACCACTCTGGAGGAGCGTGATGCTGAGAGGTACCCCCAGAGGAATGCCCGCACGCCCCTCTAACCGAACCTGACCATTGATGACCTCAGGCGGATTTTGGGGACGAATACGAAAAATCCCCCGCGCAGGAGTATATACGGAACAGACATACAAGTAGCCATCCCCACCGATTTTCATATCGGTGACTACACCCCAGCCCGTGCTCCACCGATACAGGTTGCGCTCAGCGGTGCTATCCGCTACCTTATCCGCAAGATTGCCAGTAAGTGCGAAATCGTCGCGCTGAGTATTCACAGGGAACAGGTAGAGTGCCCCGTTGTTTGCGTCGCCGATCAACGCTTGATCTCTCAGGTCATCACCATACCTAGCACTCCGCACAAAGAAGATATCTGCTACACCAATCGGGGTCAACCAGGAGAACTTCGGGTCGCCATAGTAGGCGTTGGGCAACATAATGAGGTCGGAGGCGTTGTAAGGTGTGTTATTGTTCCAAGAGCCTGTAGCATCTCGTGCATCGGGTCCCATAATCTTACGCCAGCCTCCGTTGAAGCCGCGTTCGATAAGGTTGACCTCATCATAAACTTCAGGACCATTCTCCGTTGCCCAAAGTTTGCCGGTGAGCGGATCGAACTCCATCCCGAAGCTATTGCGGATACCGTATGCCCACAGCTTTTGGATCCGTGGGTCAGAATGCGAGAGAAAAGGATTGTCAAGTGGAATGGAGCCATCAGGATTGAGCCGATAAATACCGCCTCCTCCAGCCACCGCAGTGCCCCCTGTGTTCGTTTCTATGCGCGGGTTCGAAAAGCTTCCACGATTCAAATCCCCCACTGAAAGGTAGAGTTTTCCGTCAGGGCCGAAACGCATGAAGCCACCAAAATGATAGTTAGTATTCAGCGGATGTGTGTCGTTGGGGATAGTATGCAATATAACAGGGTCAACCAGCTGGGTACCATTCCAGTAGTATCGCTCCAGTCGGTTTTCCAACCACGTACTTGCGGAAGTTGTGTCTGTCCCTGTCGATGACAGAGAATAATAAAGGTAAACGAATCCATTCTGCTCAAAATTCGGGTCTATAACCAAACCCAAAAGCCCGCTTTCAGGTGTAACGCTCACAGGTAAATCCAACACTGGGTTCGTCTGAAGCACCCCGTTAAGCACCAATCGTACCCTCCCACTGGCACGCTCTGCAACAAAGAAGGTGCTGGGGTTTGCAGGGTCGAGGAACGCAAACGCTATAGGTTGCGGGTTAGAGCCGGTACTGATAATCGTGTCTACCACATAGCCAGACGGGACAGTCGGCTGTGCTGTCAATTCGCAAAATGTGATACTCAGTAAGATAGCCAGCAGTGTGTATCCTTTCATTGCCATCACCTGTCTGAATTATAGCACAGTTTTCAGCATTTGCGAGCTAGTCTTGACCCGTTGCGATGCAATCCCACAAATTCCCTCTTACGGTGGATAGGTTTTCGTGTGCAAGACGCGTACTGTTAGACCAAATGGAAAATATCTCGTATCCTGAATCATAGTTCTCATCTACTGTTAAGATGTTTCATCAGGGAGGTTATAAATTCCTGCTCCTCAGCAATGGCTCGCTCATATCCATAGTTCTTCTCTATGAACTTCTGTCCCGCCACCTGCATCTGTTTCCATAGCCTCGGTTCGGTCAGGGCTTGCAGCACCGCCTCTGCAAACGCCTTTGGCTCGTCGGCAATCAGGACTCCCTCGTTCTCTAAACCCTGTGCCCCCACACTGGTCGACACACAAGGAATCCCCTGAGAGAGCATATCCAGAATCTTGATGCGTATACCACCACCGATGAAGAGGGGAATCACGCACACACGAGTTCGGCGCAGAATAGGTTGCAAGTCTTTGACATAGCCATGGACGGTGATATTCTTGGAATCGTGAAGCGCTTGCACGGAGGGGGGTGGGTCTGCACCGATGATGTGCCACTGAGCTTCGGGACAACGAGCCAGTACACAATCCCAAACTTTCTCCGCGAACCATAGCGTTCCAGGGGTGCGTGTCTCATCCAATCGTCCCAAACTAATGACCCACGGTTCGGAGGTCTCATAAGTTGTGATAGGTGGGTCTAACACTTGCATGGGGCGACGGAAAATGTGGATGGGGCGTTGGACACCATGGGCTCGTAGGATATCGCGGTCGCGTTCCGAAAGGGCATGAATCCCGTCAAAGCGATTCGCCCATGCAACCTCAGCGCGCTGGAGTCGTTTCGCTTCGTATGAGGCGATTACCCTCCTCAATGGATTACGAGCATTTTGAGCGTGGCGAGCGAAAATCTCCCATTCCACATTTGCCTCGGTCAAAATTTTGACCGCCGGATAGTCAGACGGGATTAGCGTTAGATAGCGCGCAAGCCCTAAATAGTTAAAGTGAATAATATCGTAACGATTTTTCCTTATCGCATTTACGAACCGTTCACGCATGGGCGCTACCCACAGCTTCTGAAGACGAAACGGGTAGGGCGAAAAGAGCGACAGCAGAAATTGGAGGCTCTGCTTCTGTCGATGACGCCCAAACAACATCTCTATGGGAACACACTCAATGGTTCGGCAATAGGTTCCTAAGTGTTCCTGTACCAACGCAGGGAGCTCAGGGCGTGTCGCTTCGTAAAATGTCAGTAAATCAACCTCAGCGAGATGAGCCAACACCCGCAGTTCATCTCGGGCTCGTGTTTGTCCTCCCGAATCAGGTGGATAAGGATTGTTATGACTCAGCACTAAAGCACGCCATGTCATGGCTTCACCTGAAAGTTTTCTTTTCAGGTAGGCTCAGTTGACGGAACAATTCAACATACTTGCTCACCATCGACTGCACTGAAAACTCGCGCACCACACGCTCACGCGCTTGACTTCCCATTTCACAACGCAGTTCCGAGTCCTTGCATAGGCGCAACACATAGTCCGCTAATTCTTGAGCATTAGTAGAGGCTACAAACCCTGTTTTGCCGTGCTCAATCACATCGGCAACTCCCCCCACATCGGTTGCTACAGCAGGAACACCGCAGCTGCCCGCTTCCAGCAAGACAACAGGTAATGCCTCCGAGTCAGAAGTCAGTAGAAAGATGTCCATCGCCTGAAACCAACTTTTAGGGTTCGCAACCTCGCCCGGCAAGAGAAAGCGGTCTTGTAGGTTGGCATCGGCTATAGCGCGTTCAATGGCAGGGCGCTCGCTACCATCCCCTACTAAGATGAAAAAGGCTTCAGGAACCTGTTGATGAACTAGACGCGCAACCTCAACAAAGCGAACTAAGTTTTTTACAGGTTTGAAGTAAGCCACATTACCAACAACACAGGCATTGGTAGGAATTCCTAAAGATTGGCGGAGCGTCTGCGTATCATCAAAAGGGACGAAGTGGTCTGTGTCAATACCGTTCGGGATAATACTGATTCGGTAGCTCGGGATGCTCAGTTGGGACTTCCAAAACTCTGCGTGGAGTGGAGTGAGAACTATGAAGTGGTCTATCCAAGGCATGCGCTTCCTTAGAAATGCCCGATAATAAGAGCGCATGAATCGCGTCACATGAAAGCTAACGACGACCCTCTGGGCTAAGCCTCTCTGCCGAAGCATCGTTGCCCAAAAGTACCCCATGAGATTTGTCGTCGTAAGAACGATATCGGGTCGGAACCCACGAGCAAGGTCAAAGAGTTTGCGTACCCCTGTAATATCGAACCGATGGCGTGCAAATGAGGCATGCACTTGAACCCCTTGCTTAGCCAAGCTATCGGCTAAATCTCCGCCCTGATAAAACAGAACCACTTCTGGTTCAAAATCCGACTGGGGAAGCCCAGCAAGAACCTTGTAGAGCATGCGTTCGGCTCCCCCAATTGAAGCGAGCTGAGTTGAAAGATACCACAACCGAATTGGGCGTTCCATCCGTCTTTGGCTATTGTACCCGAGCTGTGAAGGTGCGTGTGCCCACCTCGCCAGGACGCAGGCGCGAAACACTCCACTTGACTTGACCGTTCTGGAAGGTCACGCCGTTCCCACCGACGAACTGAAGCCCCTCCGCTAAGGGGACGCTCAGTTCAATATTCACTGCGTCGGCTAAGCCCCGATTCTCGAAGCGCACTGTGAAGGTCACCGTTTCGCCCGGCAACGCTGTCACTTGCTGGGGTGTTAGACTGAGCACCACCTCGGGCGCTGCGTAGAGCACTATCCCTGTGCGTGGGGGAATTGTAAGAGTCGTATCGGCAGGTAGAATCTGCCCGTCCCAGTTCTTGTAGGTCTGAGGGGTGCGGTAGGTAAAAGTACGGTTCTCTGTCGGATTGACGAGCACAATACCATACTGATAATCCCGAGCGAACAACGCACCATCATTGATAGTGCCCTGCTCGATGCGATGAGCGCCCGTAGCATTTCCGAGGGGCACAAATAACTCAGGGCGTAGATTGAAGGTGAGAAAAGTATGAAACCCCATCGTGGCACGGTCATCAAAGGCTAAGAGGCATCGGTCATGCTGAACCACAAGATAACTAGCAACCGCATAACGGAACATCTCATTATTGTTTGGATCGCACTGAACAAGTAAAACCCAATATTTGTCAGGGTATGCTTGCACCGCACGCAATACTGTTACCCAAGATGAATCCCTAAAGTCGGTGGGTGTTCGGTTACTCCTGTATGTGCGGTATGTATATTGTTGTGTAGTTCCGTTGTAAATAATCCACGCACCCTCGTGTAAAACACCATCAATTAGATTAATCCACTGTGTGCCCATGTTTCCATCGACATACAACCCCATCTGACTGGCGGAATTGACCATCATTTTGGCGCCCAGAGTGTTGCGGATAACAGGCGATAGTCGTTGGGCTAACGATAACCAGGCAGGCAAGATGCTTTCCCAAGTAGGATATTGCTGGGAAGTTATCCGCCCGTTCCACCCATCTAAATAGACCCAATCGGGTATAAACCCTCTATCCCGTACCAAAAGTTGAAGGCGTTGCGCTGCACGCTCCTGTGCTTGGGGGTGACCGGGGTTGATATAAAAAGCATTTTGTTCTGGATACCGTACATCTTGGATTCGGTTTCCGTTGCTATCCAAAAGGAACCAGTCGGGATGGTTTGCATCAACATCATAGTAGTCATAGAGATCACGCGACCATGAATCAGGACGGGCATACGCATAGTTCGAGTGGTAGTAGACCATCGTTTGAACCGAGGGGTAAAGCGTTTTGAGAGCGTGATGTTCGCGAAATCCCACAAGAGCACTGTGAAGGGGTACTTCGGTAAATTCAGCCCAGTCGCGGGGACCACTTACATACTGGGTCATCTTGATGGGATTGGGACGTGTTCGTGCAGGCGTTGTTAGAGGCTGAGCTAAGACTTCTAACCCATCGAGCCAGAGACGCCCACGCGCTGAGCCTTCTCCTAATGTAATCTCCCAATAGAGGCGAAGAAAGATATTTCCCGAAGCGTCTGCTTCCAGTGGAATGACCTGAGAATATTCTTGCCATCCTAAGTGCGATTGCGAGGTTTCTGATACAATCGTCCCCCACCGGTCTCCCGTGCGGAAGCGCACCCGATAGGTAACATTCTGGAGGTTTTCCGCCTGAAGTCGAAATCGTACCAACACAGGGGTTCCTACAGGAGCTTGGATGTAACGCGCAGAGTTATCGATGGGGTCAAAACGAAGGGTCAGAGTACCTGAGGTACCGCCGTTGCGGTTCAACTCTACCCGCTGACTGCGCTGACCGCTGAACCGCCGAGTATTGTCGATGCTGAAAGTGGCTCCTGCTGCCTCCAACGACTGCTCACGATTGCCCCAAGTCCCAGAAACACTCAAACCATCGGCAACGCCATCACGGTCGAGGTCGATTTCATAATCGGCTAAATAGACCCCATAATCCATCTGGACAGTGGACTGCGTCGGTGCGATTGCCGGAATCAAAGCATAAGCTATCAGCAAGCCGACACCGAGATACTTTCCTACCCGATACTGTTCACGCATCGCTATCCCTCCTGTAGGCACTATTCCACGCCCGCTCATCCTTTTACCACAGAGTCATTTGAATTATACCCCATGTACCCGAAGGCATTCCCCTGCTCTG
>JBDNDR010000066.1:0-8709 GCA_046718995.1 Fimbriimonadales bacterium | reverse complement strand
CCAAGAAAAAGCGCGCGCCTCGACCGACCACACTGGCGAGCATCATCGCCACGATGTTGTAGCGGAAGACCCCACTGGCAATCGTGAACACCTTGTAAGGTATCGGAGTGAACGCCGCAATCAAGATGGCATAGAGACCATAGCGTTGATACATCCGCTCTACGGCACGCACCTTCTCCTCTTTGAAGAGACGGTGGAGCAGTGGGTAGCCCCCGTATGCGCCCACAATCCAGCCCAGCCCCGCACCCAGCACACTGCCTACCGTACAGACCAGAGCCACAAGGAAAGGCGACGGCGGATTGGGAGCCAGCAGAATACCAATCAGCAACACATCAGGCGGAACAGGAAAGAACGATGACTCAATGAAAGCGACCCCAAAAAGTCCCCCTAAACCGTAGGACTGTACGATGTTGAACGCCCACTCCTTCAGCGCTTGCATTAGTAATATTATAGCCAATCTGGGAGGAAGGGTTTAGTCCATCGGAACATATTCGCCCACACCCCGATTGGGGAGCGAGAACCAGTTTTGTCTTGTATTCAGCACCTGGCGCAACGCCCCTGCCAATCCCGTGCTCCACGGGTTGCTCTCAGGGTGCGTGAGTGCCACAATCAGATAGTCGCGGGCACGGGTCAACGCAACATAGAGTTTACGATACGACTCCTCTTCCTCTCTCTTGTCTTGGTGCTTCTTCAAGAACTCGTACGCATGGGGTGTGTAGATGTTCGCACTGTGTGCTTCTTGAACTTGGATGCCGATGAGTCGGCTCTCAGGCTCCACGCGGAGGGGTAAATCGTTTCGGCGAGGGCGAAACCCCGTATTGACCACGAACACGACGGGGAACTCTAACCCTTTTGCGGAATGCACGGTGTAGAAGTGGACGACATCGGTGCGCTCCTCGCGGGTCGGTGCGTTGCCTTCGGTCTGGTTCGTGCGCACCATAGCATCCAACTGCTCAGCAAAGGCTTGGAGCTGGATGTGGGGCTGTTCGATTGCCAACGCCAGCAGTTTGCGCACATTCGCCACCTGCTGGTCGCCGTTCTCCATCGTGCGAATCTGAGACTCGTAGGCGCTGTGTTCCAACGCACGCGCCAATAACCAGCTGACTGAACGCTGACCGACTTGCTCCTGCAACCCAGCAAACCATCCCTGAAACATCTCCAGAGCAATGCGGTCTTCGTCGGGCAAGTCGGGAGGGTTGTCCAGCACCATCCGTAGGGGCAGCTCGCTCTGCTGGGCGTGCAGGGCTAACAGGGAAAGCGCGTCTAAGCTCAGATTCGCGAAGGGCGAGCGGAGCACACTCAGGAGTGCCAAGTCGTCTGTGGGGTCGCTTAGCGCACGCACCAGGTTCGCCACATCGCGCACCTCATAGCGGAGCCAATACCCCCGCCCACCCCCCACCACAAAGTAAGGCACACCCACCCGTTGGAACTCCCGCTCGTAGGCGTTCACCGCAGTGTACTGGTGGAATAGCAAGGTGAAGTCGCCATACCGTGCTGGACGCTCCTGACCTGTTTCGGGGTCGTGGACGAGCAGGGATTGGGTTTCGACCCAGTGATGGATTTGGCTCGCGATTTCGCAAGCCTCCGCAGTGGGATTATTATTTTGGAAGTGCCATATCTTGACGCGCGGCTCCGAATGGCTGGATTGAGGCATCCGCATCGGTGTTAGTGTCCTAAACTGTTGTCTCCACAGGTGTTCGAAAACCAACTGCACGAACGCAAGAATATCGGGATGTGAGCGGAAGTTCGCCTGGAGGTTTACCAATCGTCCGTTGGTCTGCGATGCCGACTGCCAACTTTGGAACACGCGTGGGTCCGCATAACGAAATCCATAGATCGATTGCTGAACATCGCCCACCACCATCAGATTACCGCCCCCTGCCAACAGGTTGATAATCTGCGCTTGCAGGTGGTCAATGTCTTGGGTCTCGTCCACCAGCACATATTTGAACAATCGCTGATAGCGGTGGCGTACTGTCGCGCTTTCGCGGAGTAGTCGGAGCGCATAGACCTGCATGTCGTCAAAGTCCAGCGCTCCACTCTGGCTCTTGAGGCTCTCATAATGGCGTAGGTAGGTCGCAGTCAAGTTCAGCAGGGCGCGCGCTTTGCGAATCGCCCGACTCTCCATGTCCCAGTTCGTTTGAGCAACTGAGCCAGCCAGGCTCTGATAATTCTCTCGCTGTTCGGCATCAGTCGCCTGCTGAATGAGGCTGTTCAAGTACCCGATGAGTTGGTTGCCATCGCTCAGAGGCTGAGCGGGTTGAGGCATTCCAGCGAACTGAACCAAAACCTCTATAACCAGCGTGAGGGCATCGGTCGGGTACTGATTGTACCAATCTTGGAGGTCTTCAATCAGCATTCCATGATGGCGTGCCG
Source organism: Fimbriimonadales bacterium (assembly GCA_046718995.1). Classification (GTDB taxonomy): domain Bacteria; phylum Armatimonadota; class Fimbriimonadia; order Fimbriimonadales; family GBS-DC; genus CAKZQI01. Next base: position 6,333 of record JBDNDR010000066.1, on the reverse strand, counting down.
ACTCCGTGAGGGTTCGCGTCATCTGGAACAGGTCGGTCAGCGGGTCGCCTCCGCGCGCGCCCAGACTCAGGTGTTCAGCGATGAGGTCGGTCAGGTCATCGCGCTCGCTCTGGGGCAGGGTCGCCAGCAGTTCACGCAGTGCCTCGTGGAACGCCTCCTGCTTGATTTGATGCGAGAGGGGCGCGGGTAGCACGCTCATTTCGGGGTCTATCCCCGCCTCAAAAGGGTTCTCTTGAAGCAGGCGTCGGCAGAGGGCGTGTACGGTGTGGATGTAGGCGCTCTCAATCTTTTGCCGGGCATCGTGCAAACCGTGCGCTTCCAGTTTCTGGATGATGCGTGTCTTCATTTCGGCTGTGGCGGCGCGTGTGAAGGTAATCGTGAGGATTTGTTCCGGATCCACCCCATGCTGGCGCACCAGTTCCACGAAGCGCTCGGTCAATACACCCGTTTTCCCCGAGCCTGCCCCCGCCGAAACTGCAAGCAATCCGCGCGTGTGTTGGATAACTTGCAGTTGCTCAGGCGTCCACTGCATAGCAGGGTTATACCTGATGGGCTTTCGCCTGTTGCCAAAGCGTCTCCCACTCGTCGGGGGTCAGGTCTTTCAACTCGCGTCCCTGCGATTGGGCGGTACGCTCCATCCACTGGAAGCGCGCTGTGAATCGGTCGACCATCACACGCAGGCACTCTTCGGGGTCTTGCTTAGCGTGGCGTGCGATATTGACGACCGTGAACAGCAGGTCACCGACCTCGCTGGCAATGCGTTGCGGGTCGCCGCTATCAATCGCCTGCTGAAGTTCCTGCTCCTCCTCGCGCAGCTTCTCCATCACGCCCTGAATGGTCTCCCATTCGAATCCGACCCGTGCTGCGCGCTTGGAGACCTCCAACGCACGCAATAGGGCAGGCATCGCTTTCGGCACGCCTTCCAGAATCGATTCCTGCTGTTTCTGCTGGCGTTTGATGGCATCCCAGTTTTTCAGGACCTGCTCGGCGTTCTCGGCACTGACCTCCCCGAACACATGGGGGTGGCGCGAGACCAGCTTCTCTATGAGTTGTTGAACGACTTGGTGAATGTCAAAGGTGCCCTGTTCGCTGGCGATTTGGCTATGCATCAGCACTTGCAGGAGCAGGTCGCCGAGCTCCTCCCGCAGGTCTTCGGGGGTACCGTGCTCAATCGCTTCCAGCACCTCGTAAGATTCTTCAATCAGGTGCCCCTTGAGCGTCTGGTGGGTCTGCTCTTTGTCCCACGGGCATCCATCGGGCGCACGCAGGGAGGCGACCACATCCACCAGCCCGTCGAACCCTTCAAACCGGCGTTCGCGTTTGGGGCAGGCGGGCACATAGAGTGTGGTGAGTATGTCCCAACGCGCTTGGGTCAGTGTGCCGATGGGTAGGCTCTGAACTTCGGTTGCGCCAGCGTTCCCTGCCGAGTGAACCAGGGTACAGGAAAACTCCGGTGGATAGAAGCGAAGCAGTTGACTTTGGAGGGTGGCGACCGCTTCCTCCGAGCTGAGGTTGTAATAGAGTTGGGGCAAGTGCGGATTGAGCTGAATTGTGGGGAGTGCATTCGCATCCAAGATTTGTAGCCCCGTAGTCATCACGGCTTGGATTGCCTCTAAGGTCGGCTCGATGAAGCTGCGGCTGGGCACTAAGCGGACAGGAACACCTTCCGTGCGGGCAATTTCCAGCAGGTACTGCACGCTGGGTTCGGCAATGAGCGGGTGTCCAGGCAGGGCGTAGGCAATGGGGGCTTGTTCTTGGGCGCTACGCACAATCACTTCGGCAATCTGCTGAGGGTTCTCGTCGGGTAGAGGTTCGTAGTCGATTCCAGTCAAGCTCAAGGTGGTGAGCGCCGGATGTTTTACGGGCGGAGTAAGAACGCGCTGGGCACGTCGAAGCGCACCCAGCGCGTGAGGACTCAGCTCTTGGGCACTCCCCGTGCCCAATCCGACAAGGTAAATCATTACCGACTGGCAGTAGGTTGTCCTGCTGGGGCTTTGGTCTGCTGAGGTTGACCTTGGCGCTTTTCTGCCTGCTCAACCATCTGCTTAATTTGCTCCATCTCTTTCTCGTACATCAGTTTCCATCGCTCGGAGGTGAAGGTGACAGGTGTGTTCACCATACGCTTCGCCATCTCCAAAGCCAGCGCTTGAGTATTCGCCTGCCCCTTGAAAATCATCAGTTGCTCACGGATTTGTTCCTTGACTTCATCGTAGGGGAGCTGGCGTCCCGGACTGCGTGATAGCAGTTCAAACCGAGCGAACTCGTTAGGTGCAAGCTGAATCCAACCAGTCGTCTCTAAAGGCTTGGTGTTCCTGAGAACGTTGCGGATGCGCGCCAAAGCTTGTCGTCCTTGAGGGTTGTTGGTGTTCAGGGCGCCTTCCAGTGGGAACTCTGCCTCGCCGGATTGAACGCCTGCCACAGGATTCTGGGCGTACTTTTGCACTACGCTCTGGAAGTTGAAACCGCGCTTGAGGTCATCGTCGATCTGCTTGCGTACCTCGGGATTATTGATTTGAATGAAACGCGCCCGTGCCTTTGCAGCCTGGTAAAACGCCTGCTTACTATTCTCGTACGCCTGCTTGATTTCCTGTTCGGTCACGGTGATCCCCTTCGTGCGCAGGTTGAACTCGGCTAATTGCAATCGCACCTGTCGGCGATAGTCGTCCAGTGTTAGTATCTTTTGGTCAGTGATATACTGCTTGACTTGGGGGTTGTTTTTGAGTTCACGCTGAACTCGCTCTTCCACCTGTTGGTCGGTGGGTAGCACGCCCTGCTCCTTCGCCATATCCAGCAGGATTTGTTCGCGCACCATTTGAACCAGCATCGTGTAGCCCGCAGGTGAGGTCACTGCTTGATTCCCGGCGATTTGGACTGGGGTGGGTAAGGTTTCCAAACGACGCAGGTAGGTGTCCTTATCGATGGTGGTCTCACCGATTTTGGCAACGACTTCATTCTTGGCTCCACCACAACCGCTCAGCACGAGCGCACTGCTCAGGGTCACGACTCCGACCGCACTCCACACAATGATTCTCATCTATTCTCCTCCGATAAATGCCGTTTCAGGTTCAGAATGAGTTCCACCTCGCCGGGTGCATAGCCTGTCTGGCGTGCGATTTCTTGAATGGTCAAGCCCTGCTCCGCCAACATCGCAACAACACCCAGCGTTGGTTTCTCTTGCTCTGATAGGTTATACCTGTTTTCGACTGCTGAAGTTTCCATCGGGTATTGGGTGGGAGGTTCCGATGGATTTGTTTGCTGGAGTTTGGAATGGTCAGCAGATGGGTTTGCTGGTTCTGACTGGCGTGTTATGTTCACCGTTTCAATCTGCTGTTCCAACCGAACCGCCAAGCTAGCTAGCTCTTCAGTGTGCTTGTTTATTGTATGGAGGGCTTGTTCCATCTGGTGTTGGATTTTGCCTTCGGCACGCTCCGATTCTTCCATCAGTCGGTTCAGAAGAGCGTCGATTGTTTGGCGTAGGGCTTCCATTTCGCCCGTGAGTGACTGGCGCGCCGATTGGGCGCGCAACTCCGACTGCGCTTTCAAAAAGAGCAACCACCCCGCCACCAACAGCAGGGCTTGAAACAGCACCATCAGTTCCGACATAGGCTACGCCTCCACATCAATCTGGTGAGGTTCGCTCGCTTCGGGTGAAGTGTTCGGCTCTGGTTCGGGGCGTTTCGTGGGCTTCTGGGGCGTTGGCTCACGACGCGCACGCTCCCGATCAGGCTGAGAACCAACCCGAGGCACCCCTGGTACCCGTTCCGTAGGGCGGACACCCTCTGGCATCACATCACCTCAGAGGGATTATCGGCAAACGCTGTTAATTTTTTTAGGGTTTCTCGGTCAGATGGTCTGCTTCGGCATCTCACGGATAGCAGTAATTGGCAAAAAGTTCGGTTAGCCCCCTAAATACCCAACGCTTGCCGCAGTGCCGCCATCGCTTCGTTGAAATCACTGGGCTGAAGCTGTCCAATCGGGTAGGTTCTATCAGTGAGCAGACTGTTGGGACGACAGCGAACTGCTGACGGTTTGACTAAGCCTGCCTCCTGCCAGCGCAGAATCACCCGGTCGGTCTCACACTTGGCTTTCTGTTCCTTCGATGTAATCATTAGCACAGTGATACGCTTTGTCTGTTGGAAGTAATCGAGAGTACTCACTACAACAGCAGGACGCTGTTTTTTCCCTTCCGTGTCAGCGTGTGGATAATCAACTAACACGATACGTCGGGGATGTGCAGATTCAGGTGATAACATAGCGCACTCTGCCTCATGAAATGCGAGGGAACTACTGCATAACTGCTTCACCTGTTGAAGGGCACTGTCGGAAATCTGACCCACTTTGGTTTGTAGTCTCTGGGAATTCATCGTAGCAAAAACTATGGAAACAAAGATGGAGTGGTCAATTCCTTCTAAGTTCGACTTGTCAACTGATACCTTGTATTGATGGCTCGGGGTTTGAGACGCACTTATATAAACTACAATGTACTCCCTCAGGCAGGAAAAGTATTCTGGCTCACTAACGACCAGCCAAAGTGAGCGGGCGTTATCACACAGGACGGAGCCTTGAGGATACGGTTCACTTGTGCCCACTGTCAAGTCACTTTTCGGTTTTCTCTATAGCCTCCCAAACCAACTCGAGCCACCCTGCCTCCTCTGACAACGCAAACAGAGCATCTTCCTCCACGAGAGGCTCACTCACAAGAGAAGTTGACCTGACGGAATCTACGGTTATGAGACCCAACATAGATCCTGGTGGACTTGGTTTGGTATCCGACCTCAGGGATACCGTCTTCAATAAGCCCTGATCAATCCACGACTGGATGACCGATACATCAACATCGAGGCGCTTCGCAGCCTCGGTGAGGGTTAGATATTTCATACCCTTATATTATACCACTTTTTGGCATTTTCGTCACCCAAATTCAGGACGAAATCTATTTCAGAGTTCCTAAGCACGAACATTCAGTGTTCCTCCAGCGCATCGCCTGCCCCTCGTGGGATGCGAATATCGTCCACCAGCTGCTGGATGTGCTGGGGCGGGAGGGCTGTCAGGCGCGAGACGACCAAGGCAGTGACGAGGTTCAACGCCATGCCGATTACACCGATACCCTCGGCACTGATTCCAAACACATCCTTGACGAACGGCTCGGCAGTGCCAAAAATCTGGGGCGAACGCATTAGGGCAATCATCACAGCCGTAAAGCCCATGCCCACGACTAAACCCGCAATCGCACCCTGTTTATTCATTCGGCGGTCGAAAATACCCAGCAAGATAATGGGAAACAGCCCCGATGCCGCCAAGCCGAACGCGAACGCCACAACCTGCGCCACAAAGCCGGGCGGGTTAATCCCCAAGTAAGCGGCGATGGCAACAGCGGGCAGGATCATCAACCGCCCTACCAATAAGCGCAGCCGCTCTGGGGCACGCGGGTTGAGGATGCGATAGTAAAGGTCATGCGAAACGGCACTCGACATAGCAATCAGCAATCCCGAGGCGGTGGAGAGCGCTGCGGCTAACCCACCCGCCGCAACCAGTGCAATCACAATCCCTGCCAACCCTGCAACCTCTGGCGTGGAGAGCACGATGATGTCGTTGTCCAGAAACACCTCGTTCGGGTTGCTCAGATCGGGCGATTCGAAATCGGGTTTGCCACCCTGCATCTGGAACGCGTTGCCCTTCGCAATCGCGATCATGCCGTCGCCGTTCTTATCGGTGAATTTCAAAAGCCCCGTCTGTTCCCATTTGGCGACCCAGTCGATGTTTCGAACCTCTTCCAGCGGCTTGCCGTGCAGGGTCTCGATAAGATTGTAGCGGGCGAACATCGCCAACGCTGGCGCCGAGGTGTACATGAGCGCAATGAACAGGATTGCCCAGAACGCCGAGTAGCGCGCCGAACGCACATCGGGTGTTGTGTAGAAACGAATAATCACATGGGGCAATCCCGCTGTGCCCATCATCAGAACCGCCGTGATAGCAAACACATCGATCAGGCTCTTGTTCTGGAACGGTTGTGTGTACTCTGGGAACCCCAAAGCTAACTGGGTTTGGTTCAGGCGTTCCGCAAGGTCGCTATTGACAATCGCCAACTGCGGGATAGGATTGCCCACCGTGAGCATCGCAATCGCCACCACCGGAATCAAGTAAGCGAAAATAAGCACGGTGTACTGAGCGACCTGTGTCCAGGTGATGCCCTTCATCCCCCCGATGATGGCGAAGAAGGCGACCACCACCACGCCTGCCAGCACACCGAGTGTGATGTCCACTTGGAGGTATCGGCTGAACACAATCCCGACCCCGCGCATCTGCCCCGCGACATAGACGAGCGAAATAAAG
>JBDNDR010000065.1:0-8889 GCA_046718995.1 Fimbriimonadales bacterium | reverse complement strand
GAAGGCACGACCGAGCAGAAGTTGGTACGCATCATCTTCGGGGGTAAGGCGGAGGAGATGCGCGATGTGTCGCTCCGATTGCCCCACGGCGAGCGCGGTTATGTTGTGCGCGTGGTTCAGTTTGCGCGCTTCAAGTATGAGTGTAACTCCTGTAAAAACATCTTCTATCGCTCCAAACCGATAGAGACCAAGAGCTGTCCGCGCTGTCATGACACGCTCCAACAACTGGAGGAGGATGAGCTCCAGCCGAGTGTGAACCACCGTGTTCGCGTAACGGTGGCGACCCGACGCCCGCTCACCGAGGGTGACAAGATGGCGGGGCGGCACGGGAACAAGGGTGTTATCTCCAAGATTCAGCCGATAGAGGATATGCCCTTCCTCATGGACGGCACGCCAATCGATGTGGTGCTGAACCCGCTGGGTGTGCCCTCTCGTATGAACATCGGGCAGATTCTGGAATTCCACCTGGGCTTGGTCGCGAAACGGCTCGGAGTACGATTCCGCACGCCCGTCTTCCAAAGCTCCACGCCCGAAGAGATTAAGCAGGAGATGTACCACTTGGCAGACCGCCTCCGCACTGCGGCGCTCAAGCCCCTCGTGGTGGATGAGCTGAATCTGGTGCCCGACCTGTTGGTCTGCGAGCCGTTCGAGAACCAGATAGCGTATGTGCAACGAGCGATTGAAGGCTTGAGTGAAGAGGCACGCGCTCCCCTCTACGAGCGTTTTTGTCTCTCTCCGAGCGCAGGTGTGGACGCTCTGGTGGAGGCGATACGCCAGCGCGCGATTGAGCGGTCTGGCTTTGACCCTGAAACGGGTAAGGTCATCCTGCGTGACGGACGCACCGGCGAGCCGTTCGGGAACCCTGTGGCGGTGGGCTACCTTTATATTCTAAAGCTGGAACACTTGGCGGAAGAGAAAATCCACGCCCGCTCTATCGGACCCTACTCACTCATCACGCAACAGCCTCTGGGCGGAAAAGCGCAGTTCGGTGGTCAGCGGCTCGGCGAGATGGAGGTCTGGGCGCTGGAAGCCTATGGCGCCGCTCACACGCTCCAAGAAATGCTGACCATCAAGTCGGACGATGTAAACGGGCGCATTCACACCTTTGAAGCCATCATCAAAGGCGCTCCGGTCATCCAGCCCTCAGTACCCGAGTCGTTCAAAATCCTTGTGAACGAACTGCGTGCCCTTGCCCTCAAGGTGCAAATCATCGATGAGGAAGGCAACGAACACGACTTCCGCAGCTTGGAGGAGTTGGATGCGCGCGATGAGGTGAAGCCCCGCTCTGCCAATACTTTGGCGGACCTGCAGACCAACTCTCAGTGAGGTGAGACCGATTATGGACATCACACGAATCAAAGCGTTGAAAATCGGTTTAGCGTCGCCCGACGACATCCGACGGTGGTCGTTCGGCGAGGTCAAAAAGCCCGAGACCATCAACTACCGCACCTTCAAACCGGAACGGGACGGGCTGTTTTGTGAGCGTATCTTCGGACCCACTCGCGATTGGGAATGTTCCTGTGGGCGGTATAAGCGGGTCAAGAACAAGGGTATCAAGTGCGAGCGTTGTGGCGTGGAGGTCACGCGTGCCCGCGTCCGCCGCGAGCGTATGGGGCACATTGAACTCGCCGCGCCTGTGTGCCACCTGTGGTATCTCAAGGGTCAGCCGCCCAGCCCGTTGGGGCTTCTGTTAGACATCTCGCCCCGCCAGCTGGAGAAGGTCATCTACTTCACGAACTACATGGTGATTGATATCGACCGTGCGGGTATCGAGCAGAATCTGGGCGAGCTGCAGCGCCTGGTGGAAGAGGAGAAGCGCAAGTTTGAAGAAGAGATGGGGCGGGTGTTCGCAGAGTTAGACAGCCGCCTGGAGCGCGAGCTGGAAGAAGGGCGCGACACCCTCACCGAACAGCAGATTGCTGAGCGCGTACGGATGTACGAAAGCCGCAAAGAGAGTGAACGCCGTGAGCGTGCCTCACGCCTCAGCGATATGGAAAAGGCGATTGAGACCCTCGCCAAACTCCAGCAGTACCAACTCGTGGATGATGCGACTTGGAGCGGTGTCGAGCTTCTACTGCTGGTGGGCGGGCGCCATCTCCAGCGTGACCTGCGTCCCTTAGTGCGAGTGGGTCAGGGTGCTGAGGCTATCCGCGAACTGCTTAAACAGGTGGACTTGGAGAAACTGGAGCGCGAGCTCAAAGAGGAGATTAGCAAAACCGCTGGTACCCGACGCGCCCGCGCCATCAAACGCTTGGAAATCGTCGAGGCGTTCAAAAACAGCAAGACCCGCCCTGAATGGATGATTCTGGAGGTCATCCCTGTCTTACCACCCGAGCTGCGTCCGATGGTGCAACTGGATGGCGGACGGTTCGCCACCTCTGACCTCAACGACCTCTATCGGCGTATTGTGAACCGCAACAACCGCCTGCGCAAAATTATGGAAATCCGCGCGCCCAAGAGCATCTTGAACTCGGAGAAGCGGCTCCTCCAAGAATCGGTGGACGCGCTGATTGACAACACCAAGCGTAGTAAGCCTGTCACGGGCACAGGAGGACGCGCGCTCAAGTCGCTCTCCGACATGCTCAAAGGCAAGGAGGGACGCTTCCGCAAGAACCTGCTCGGCAAACGCGTCGACTATTCCGGACGCTCGGTGATTGTGGTGGGACCCAACCTCAAACTGCACCAGTGCGGACTGCCAAAAGAGATGGCGCTGGAGCTGTTCAAGCCGTTCGTGATGCAGTGGCTCATCAAGAACGAGATTGCCAACAATGTGAAGAATGCGCGCAACGCCATCGACCGCCAAGGTCCTGAGGTTTGGAAAGCGCTGGAGACGGTCATTCGGGAGCATCCCGTGCTGTTGAACCGTGCGCCCACCCTGCACCGTTTAGGGATTCAGGCGTTTGAGCCGATTCTGGTAGAGGGTAAGGCAATCCAGTTGCATCCGCTGGTGTGCCACGCCTACAACGCCGACTTTGACGGTGACCAGATGGCTGTGCATGTGCCGCTGTCGTACCCTGCTCAGGCGGAGGCACGCACGCTCATGCTCTCCACGCACAACCTGTTCAAGCCTGCCGATGGCTCGCCGGTGGTCTCCCCTCTACAGGACATCGTGCTGGGTGCCTACTATCTCACTATGAACGACCCCCAGAAGCAGGCGGAACCGGTGCATCGGTTCGCGAACCCCGATGAGGCACGCCATGCTTTTGAGCGCGGTGTGGTACGCCTGCACGAGCCGATTCTGGTGCGTGTCCACCGTTTCGGCGCCGAGGCTTCCGAAGTGATTCAGACCACCGTCGGACGCTTGATTTTCCAAGAGATTGTGCCCGCTGAACTGCGCTATGACCCACAGTGGCTGAACGAGGTTTACACGAAGAAGATGCTCTCGTCCATCATTCGCGAGGTGTACCGCGTCTGTGGGCATGCCCGAACAGTGCGCTTCTTAGACGACCTGAAAGCGCTCGGCTTTGAGTGGGGCTTGCGGGGTGGGGTGACCTTCGCCCTGACCGATATGGCGGTGCCACCGGAGCGTGACGAAGTACTGCGCCGTGCCGATGAGGAAGCCCGCAAAATCGACGAACTGTTCGAGCGGGGCGAGCTCACTCCCGAAGAGAAGCGCCAGCGCCTCATCGACCTGTGGCAGCGGACTTACGAGGATGTTTCAAAAGCCCTGCTCAAGAGTATCGGTGCCAATAACCCGCTGTTCATCATCACCGACTCGGGGGCGCGTGGCTCTATCAAGCAGCTGGCTCAGCTGGTCGGCATGCGCGGGCTGATGATGGGTGGGTTTGACTTCCGCTCTGGCGGTGAGCGTCTGGTCGAAGAGCTGCCTGTACGCCATAACTTCCAGGAGGGTCTGACCTCGCTGGAGTACTTCGTGTCGGGCTATGGCGCACGGCGCGGGCTTGCCAGTACGGCTCTGCTGACGGCGAACGCTGGGTACCTCACCCGCCGAATGTGCGATGTCGCCCAAGATGTGGTGGTGCGCGAACACGACTGCGGCACGACAGAAGGCATCACGGTAGGTCGCATCGTGCGCGAGGGCGAACTGATTGAGCCACTCTGGATGCGCCTGCGCGGTCGCACCGCACGCGCAGACCTCAAGCACCCCTACACAGGCGACTTGATTATTCAAGAGAACGAACTCATCTCGGAAGAGAAGGCGAAGTTGATTGATGACCTCGCTCGCGGTGTTGAACAGTTCACTCAGTCTCTGCGCCAGCTGCACAGCAAAGAGGAAGGCGAACTGTTCATGCCCGATGACGACAAGCCACTCACCGACCCCATCACGGGCGAAGTGCTGCTGGATGCCTACGAGCCGATTGAGCGTGCAATCTTGGAGCAGCTGGAAGCACGCAAGCAAGAGCTGCACAACCAGTGGCGGGATGCCGGCTTTGATTGGGTGGAACACGACCGCGTCGGAGTGCCCATCCGTTCGCCGATGACCTGTGGCTCGCGTCAGGGCGTCTGTGCGATGTGCTACGGTCTGGACATGGGCACGCTCAAACCGGTGGAGTTGGGAACCGCCTTGGGTATCATCGCCGCCGAGTCGATTGGGGAACCCGGAACCCAGCTCACGATGCGCGTCTTCCACACAGGTGGCGTGGCGGGCGCCGGTCAGCAGATTGCGGGATTCAAGATGGGCGGCAGCGCCCTGACCAGCACACTGACCTCCGACCTGGAGGAGCGCGGGCTGTCCCAAGAGATGATTGACCTTGGCTTAGACCAACGGCGTGTAATTGCTCGCGTGACCAGCCAACTCCTGGGCATACCGGTGGAGGAAAGCATCAGCCTCAACCAGAACGACACGGAAGAACGCGCTGAGAAACGCACGCGCGAGTCGATGCGCAAGCTTGCCAAACTCCAAGAAGCCCCCAACACGGGTATCAACCGCGTGGAGGAGCTGTTTGAGGCGCGCAAGCCTAAGGGCGAGGCAATCACCGTGGATTACGAAGGCGAGGTCGTGGACATTGCACGCTCCACAGGGCGTTGGGTGGTCATCAAAGCGACGCTCAATGTCAAAACGCAGGGCGACCTGCTGGTGGGCAAGTTCAGCTTAGATCTTGTGGAAGACCCGCACACAGGTGATGTGCTCCTGCGCCCGATGGAGGAAATCCGTTCCAGCACGGTCAACGCTTTGCGCGCTGCCGAAGTGGAGGAGGTCACAGTGCTGGATGCTGTGCTGGTGCCTTCGCTCGGTTCATTGGAGGTAGAACGAGGCGACCGCGTCTTGCCCGGTGACCGCCTTACCCCAGGTCCGCTCAACCCACACGAGCTGCTCCGCTTGCGTGGTGTTCGCGGCGTTCAGGAGTATCTCATCCAAGAAATCCAGTCAGTCTATAAAGCGCAGGGCGTCGACCTGGATGACAAGCACTTGGAGGTCATCATCCGCCAGATGCTCCGAAAGCGTCGCGTGATTGACCCCGGCGACACCTACTTCCTGCCCGGACAGACGGTAGACCGGTTCATCTTTGAAGACACGAACGCCAAAGTGCTGGCTGAAGGTGGTAGACCGGCGACGGCAGAGTGGGTCCTGTTGGGTGTTTCGGATGCGGCTCAGCAGACCGAGTCGTTCCTCTCAGCGGCGTCGTTCCAGCGCACCGTCAAGGCACTCACGGAAGCCGCCGTGCGCGGAAAGGTGGACGACCTGGTCGGGCTGAAAGAGAATGTGATTATCGGTCGGCTGATTCCTGCAGGTACGGGACTGGTGCGTCCGCAGTTCGTGCCCAAGTTTGAGTGGAGTGCGGCACGCGCTGCGACTGAGGTGCCCGAACGCCGTGAGCCGACGCTCAGCTCCCTCTTCGGAGAGGAACTGGACGCAGGAGACAGTGAACCAACCGAGACGCCCGGCGTTGCAGAGGAAACCATCCTTGCACCCTCGGATGGGGGGGCTGATGGAACTTCCCCATTAGAAGCGAGCGCCGACTCGGAGCCTACGGCAGAGTCAACAGGTGAGCCGAAACCCAAACGCCGCTCCAAAAAGGCTCAGGACGAGGCGTAAGGCATTCGTCTCTGCTAATTCGGTGGTGTCCCCTCTCGGTTTTATGGCGAGAGGGGATTTCTTTACTTCGGGTCGTGCAGTAGGAGTCGGTGTTGAAACGCTATAATAGGTATACTGCTGAAATGGTCTGGCTAAGAGTAATCAGGCGTCTGTTGAAACTGCGTCGCTATGGGGTATGGCTCGTAGTGCTGATGTTGGGGGGCATTCTGCTCACCATTCCTGGGTGGCATCAGGGACTGCTTGCGCGTCTCAGTGCGCTCACCCAAGCCGTCTACCGTACCCAACCCAGCCCCACCGTGATTGTGAACCAGCTCCAGCGGCTGAACCGTTTGGAGACCGCCCGCCAAATCACGACCCATACGGTGGCGGTGGAGGCAACTAATGGTCTCCCCCTATGGCTTGCTGGGGAACGCGTGCTGTTAATTGCGACGGCAGAGGCAGTTGCTGGAATAGACCTCTCGCAAATCCAACCTCACCACATCCGCGTAGAGGGGAAGCGTGTTTGGCTGGAGCTGCCAGAACCCCAGCTGCTACGCGTGATGATTAACGAGGGGCGTACCCAAGTGTACGACCGTCAGCGCGGGCTTTTCGTGTTCCAGCCCGACCGGGAGATAGAGAGCCGTGCGCGCCAGCAAGCCCTACTGGAGGCGCGTCAGGCGGCTCTGCAAGGTGAGCTGATGAGTCTCGCCCGGCAGAACGCCACCGAAGAACTGCGCCGACTCCTCAACGCGCTGGGCTTTGAAGAGGTGCAGTTTGGCAGGTCTATGGCTCACGAGCCTAGGTTTCAGAACTGATAGGTTAGGAGGCACCTATGCGAATATTAGCGATGGGGTTGTTGATAGGACTATGGGGTTGTGTTGCTAACAACCAGTCATCTGGGACGAATTGGGTCTGGTGGGAAGCGGAGAAGCCCACACGCACAAACTTTCCTTCGAATAACCCGTTCGCTCCGGAAAATGAGACTCAGGCGCGTGTCCTCTCGGAAGGTAAATGGATAGGCACGGAAGGGCGCTATCCCGCAACGCTCTTTCTGGAATACACTGTGGAAGTTCCTGAGGCGGGCACCTACTACTTCTTCACCCGCAAGTTCTGGAAACATGGACCGTTCCGCTGGCGGTTTGACCAACAACCCTGGCGTGAGTGCGGTCGTGAAATAGCGCTCTTAGATGAAGTTCCGATGCGGCGGTTTGTGGTCGCCAACTGGGTCGCGCTGGGCAAAGTGGAGCTTAGCAAAGGGACTCATACTCTGCGTATAGAGACAGTGGAACCTGAGGGTGCCATCGCTTTTGATGCTTTCCTGCTCACCCAGACGATGATGATACCGCAGGGCACGCTCCGACCGGGTGAGCGCTATAACCGAACTATGCCCGGTTGGTTTGCCTTTGAACCAGCAGCCGACAGCTTCCGCACTTCTCCGATTGACCTGCGTTCCTTAAACGAAAAAGTTGCTGGTGAGAAGGGGCGGATCGTTGTTCGCGATGGGCGGTTCGTTCACAGCAAGACCGGCGAGCCTGTCCGATTCTGGGCAGTCAATGTAGGTCCGGACTTCCTGCGCTTGGAACCGTTCGTGTTGGAATACTTGGCGCGTCAACTTGCAAAGCAGGGGGTCAATCTTGTACGGGTGCATGCTTCTATCACGCGGGGCAGCACTCTGGAGATGGACCCCAACTTCACACGCCAAGCCCAGCAGTTCGTCCACGCGATGCGCAACGAGGGTATCTACACCCTGTTCAGCATCTACTTCCCGCTCTGGGTGCGACTCAAAGCACAAGATGGGTTTGGCTCGTACAACAACCAACATCCGTTTGCGCTCCTTTTCTTTGATGAGGAGTTTCAAAAGCGGTATCGGGAATGGTGGCGGGTACTGCTGACCTCGCCGAACCCTGTCGGTGGACTGCCGCTGAAGGACGACCCTGCGGTAGCGATGGTGGAGCTGGTAAATGAGGATTCGTACCTCTTCTGGACTTTCACCCCGTATGAGAACATCCCCGCCGAGCCGATGGCGAAGCTGGAAAAAGCGTTTGGGGATTGGCTTACCCGCAAATATGGTTCGGTACAGAACGCGCTCCAACGCTGGGGCGGTTCACGCAAGCGCGGCGACGACCCGCAAGCTGGACGCGCCGGTTTCATCAGTCTGTACGAGATCTTCAGTCAGCGCACCCAGCGCGCGCAGGATACCGCCGAGTTCCTTACTTGGCACCAGCGTACCTTCTTTGAACAGACCCAGAACTACCTCAAGAAGGAGCTGGGCTATCAAGGGCTGGTGCAAGCCTCTAACTGGATTACTGCCGAAGCGCGCATTCTGGGACCGCTGGACAAGTGGAGCAATACCGTATGCGACTTTATGGATCGGCACGGCTACTTCGGCGGACGCCACGAGGGTCCCAACGCCAGCTGGTCTATTAATGTCGGGGATAAGTACGAAGATGCCAGTGCCCTCCTCCAAGTTGCCGACAAGTCAATCCCGATTCAAGATGTGATTTATGATGGCTTGCCTTCTATCATTAGCGAGGTGAACTGGACGCCCCCGAACCGCTATCGTGCCGAGTTCCCCTTCCTGAGCGCCACCTACGGAAGTCTTCAAGGCACTGATGGAATCGTCTTCTTCGCTCTAACGGGCGTGGGATGGCAGGGACAGCTCTCCAAATTCGCCATTCAAACGCCGACGATTATGGGACAGTTCCCTGCTCTGGCGTTGATATTCCGTCTGGGGTTAGTCCGGGAGGCTCCTCCTGTGGCGGAGGTCAATCTCGTGCTTTCTGACCTGTTTGCTCTGAAGGGGGCGCCTCTTTCGCAACCCGTGAGTTTGGACGCCTTGCGTGCCTTAGATGTCCCGCCCGGTCAGACCGCCGAAGTGCCCCAAGTCAGTCAGATAGACCCGCTCAGCCACT
>JBDNDR010000064.1:0-8953 GCA_046718995.1 Fimbriimonadales bacterium | reverse complement strand
TTGAGCGCTTGCCCTTGTTCCAGCCCTACTCGCCCAACGGCACTCAGGTGTTCCGCGAGGCAGATTGTGGCGACCCGATGGGCACCACCAATGTGGGTCGACGATTCGGAAGCTACGCTATCAATAACATGTACTACGCCAGCTGCAGCCCAGAAATTCCCTGCACGCCGCCCAACGGTCAGCCCCTTGCGCGCCTCGCTCTGCCGGCAGATACCGTGCTCATCGCCGAGGTTCAGGGCTATGGTCAAAGTGCAGACTTCTATCGCGCGAACCTCACCGACCCTCAGCCCACCACCCCGATTGAGACCTTCCCCTTCCCCGCGCTCATCAACCGACGCAACAACGGCGCAATTCTGGGTCGCCATATGAAGCTCGCGAATGTGGTTTGGGCAGATGGACACGCCAAAGCCACCACGCTCCAATATCTGGGTGAGACTCGTACCAACATCCCCGGACGCGAGCGCGTGATGTTCCGCTTCACTTGCGAAGAGGACTAATCGGCTGGGTCTAAACGGCTCTCAAAAGTGGCTCCCCTCTCTTACCCAAGAGGGGAGCCTGATTCGTTTGGATTTCAGGCGGAGCTGCGTCGCACCAGCTGGGCGGGCACAATCTGGCGTTTCGGCTCTACAGTACGCCCTTCAATCAGGTGGATGAGGCGTTGCGTCGCTTCACGGGCAAGCGTCGGAATATCAATCGCCACGGAGGTGAGGTGGGGTTCCACCATCGTGCAGAGGGGGGTATCGTTGAAACCGACGATAGCAACATCATCCGGGATGCGGCGTCCTCGGCGCTGTGCCTCGCGCAAAGCACCGAGTGCCAACACATCGTCCAACGCCAACACCGCTGTGGGAGGCTGGCTCAACATCAGCAGGTCTGCCATCGCACTCGCACCGCCCCGGTTACTGAAATCGCCATAAACCACATAGGAGGGGTTGTAGGGAATAGCGTGGCATTCCAATGCTTCGCGATAGCCCTGTAGACGGTCCCGCGTGACGGTCAACCCCGCAGGACCGCCGATGTAAGCGATGCGCTGATGCCCCCGCTGAATGAGGTACTCCGTTGCCATGCGGGCCGCGGCGACATTATCGTTGTCCACACTGTAGACGGCATCTTCGGGATAGTACCGCCCAATCAGCACGAAGGGGAAACCCTGCTCTGTGAGTCGCACGATGCGCTCATCGTTCGTCTCCGACTCGACCAAGATAAGCCCATCCACGCGATGGGTGCGCAGAAGCTCTTCGTAGATAGCACGATGTCCCCGAACGGTGCGCGCCGCATCGACACAGAGATGATAGTCAGAAGTCCGAGCCGTGCTGATAATGGAGGCAACCAAAGCACTGAAGAAAGGGTCATAGGCAAGCGCTTGGGGGTCACGATGCATCACAAGCCCAATCAGCCGCGTGCGCTGGGCACGGAGCGACTGGGCACGGGCGTCGGGCACATAGCCCAGAGCCTCCACCACTGCCAACACGCGTTGGCGCATCTCCTCGTTGACTTGGGGGTCGTTGTTCAGCACACGCGAGACCGTTGCTTGAGAGACCCCGGCGAGCCGTGCGATTTCGGTCTGCTTCAACTCCGCCATAGGCTACTCCATCAGAATACGATTTCCAACGCTATTATAGCACAACTCACGCAATCCCAGTTCATTCGTCTATAATATGGCATCGTTTGCAGGATGCAGACCGATAGGAGGGAACCGTGATGATTGCTTGGGCAGTATCGGCGCTCTGCTTTGGGGCAGGGCTTGTAGCGGTGCTGATGGCGCGTACCCGCACCTCCTTTCCCAGCTTTGCACTCCCGCTGGTGTGGCTATTGGCGTTGGTGCTGTTTGGGTTGACCTTGCCGGGCGACCCTACCCCCTACTTCCGTCCGGGAGGGGCACTGGGATGGGGCATTTTAACTACGACAGGGCTGGGTCTGGTGGGAGCTTACCTCAGCCTCCAGCGACGATGGCACTCGGTGGGAGCCTCGCTCCTGCTGCTGGCACCGATTTTGGCACTGAGCCTCCAGCCAGAAGGTATTCCCTATGCACTTTGGGGAGTGGGTATCGCCCTCAGTGTGCTCTGGCTGATCCTGGGTCATGTGTGGCGAGGCTTAGAGGCAGGGGCACTGAGCACCCTCGCACTCAGCTGGACGATAGCGCTTTCAGGCTATGCAGGGATGCCCCGATGGTATACGGTTTGTGTGGCGGGGGTTGGAATCGGTATCTTGTGGCTGGTGGCGTTCCTTGCTCGGACTCGCCCCCTAAGCTGGGGGTGGGGCGTTATCCTCCTGTTTGCTGGGTTCACGGTGGTGGCGGTCGGCTATCGGTTGAGCGGTTCTAACGAGCCGTGGCTGACGCTGGTGCTGATGACACTGGTGGCGGTGGCGTTAGCAAAGCTGTTTTCAGGATGGGGTGAGGGGGCACGCTATGCGCTTTTAATCTGGATTGCGCTGATGATGGGAGTGTTCACCACCCTGCGTGGGTTCGGGATGGGCGTCAGCGCACTGATGGTGAGCCTCTATGCGCTGGTCATTGCTCAGAGTGAACAAGTAGAGAGCGACTCGACCGAACGAACCTTAGCTACCGCTGGAGCCTTTCTGCTCACGATGGTTCTGGGCTTTCGCCTGTTTGTGGTCAGTTATCCGTTGGGGATACCCAGAGCCGACCTGTATGCGCATCCTGCGTTGGTGGGGTTCTTATTAGCCCTAGTTGGATTGGGTGCTCTGGCGCACTGGTGGAGCCAAAACGGCACCGAATCGCCTTGGGGGCAGGGGGTATTTTCGGGGATACTCGCCGGGGTTGCACCTCTGCTCATGACTCTGCTATTTACCGAGCGGGCTGGCTCGGGCTGGTTGGCAGGTGCTCTGGGGGGCGGACTGAGTGCTTATCTGTACCATTCTAACCTCCAGCGTTGGCTTTTCCCGTTAGCGATGACGAGCATGGTCTCAGGATTAGCGCTCACGCCGCTGGTAGGGGAGCTGGGCATGCTGGAACGCTCCACGAAACTGCTCATCGTGGGGAGTGTTTTGGCAGTGGTGCTTCTCGTCGTGGGAGTGGATGCTCGGTTTCGGCAGAAGAACTCAAGCACCTCGTAAAAATACCAGTTTTGGATGTGTTGCCCCTCAAACAGGAGGATTCCGAGCAGAGTTCGTGTTATAATATGAGCGTGCAGATAGCCCTTGCACGCATACCGGGCAACCGGAAAGGAGGAACTATGATGAAACGACTGATGACTGTTGCTCTGAGCGCTGTGATTGCGGTCAGTGCGTTCGCTCAGACCTTCTCGGAGTCGGAGCCGAACAACACCCGCGCCACTGCGGACACAGCACTCTACGGCTTGGCTGCCCCTTGGGCACGAGTGGGTGTCCTCACCCTGACCCCGAACGACACAGACTTCTTCAAGATTAGCCTTAACGCAGGCGACTACCTCACGGCGATTACTTTTCCTACAGCGACCAACTATGTCGCTCCTGACACCGTGATGGCTCTCTTCGACACCACAGGCACAACTGCCATCGTTTTCAACGACGATGCAGGAAGCGGCTTCGGTTCGGCAATCCGCTGGCAAGCCGACCAGACGGGCGATTACTTCCTCGCCATCACTGGATTCCACGGTGGCGGTCAGAGCGCGCTCAGCTACTATGAGGGTGCGAGCCACACCGAAACAGGAGCCTACATCCTGACGGTGAGCGTGGTGCCCGTTCCCGAGCCTGCGAGCATGATGGCGCTGGGCACGGGACTGGTGAGCCTGATGGCTCTGCGTCGACGCAAGCGCGCCTAAGCCACTTGCGTAGAACAACGATGTGTACAGGGAGAGGCAGTGCCTCTCCCTGTTTTGCTATCGAACGGTGTTAACCTTCTTTCAACACTCACCCATCACCCCACGCGGTAAACCCGCCAAGTCATGCCGAACCTGAACCGCGCCGTAGCCCAGCTCTCGGAGCAGGTCTTGAACCCCCTCTGCAATCGCAGGGCTGATCTCCATCGCCAGTAGCCCCCCCGATTTCAACACTTCGCGCGCCGAGCGAGCCAACTGCTGATAGGGGCGCAGAGGGTCGCCCGAAGGGTCTACCAACGCCGAACGGGGTTCCCACAGGGCGACCTCAGGCTCTAACCCCTCAAGTTCCTCAGGAGCGACATAAGGCGGGTTGCTCAGCACGGCGTCCACACTATGGGGGCGTAGCGCACTGAGCCAATCCGCACACACCAAGACCGAACGCCCCATCAGGCTCAACCGACGCTGGTTGCGCTGCGCTACCCTCAACGCACGCCACGAACGGTCAACCCCTACACCCCACCAGTTCGGGGCGTGATGCAGGCAAGCCCACAAAATGGCTCCAGAACCGACCCCTGCATCCACCAGAATCCCCGACGGTTTGCTCCGTGCCCACTCCAGAAACATCTCCACCAGCAGCTCCGTTTCGGGGCGGGGCACCAGCACACCACGCGCCACCACCAACTCCAGCCCATAGAACCAGCGCCGACCCGTGATGTAGGCAAGCGGCTCACGCCGACAGCGTCGCCGAGTCCAGCGTTCCAGCCGTGCCCACTGCGCAGGCGTGAGAGGCTGTTCGGGATGCGCCATCAGGTAGGAGCGGTCGACTCCCAGCGCACAAGCCACCAACAGAATCGCCTCGCGCTCGGCATCAGGCAGTTGAACAGAACGGAGCTGGTCGCGAACCCAAGCCAGCGCTTCGCCCACACTGGCAGGATGGAGGCGTTTCATCGCTAACAGTGTACCTATGCGCCCAGCCCAGTCGAAGCAGGTTTCGCTCGAAATGCTCGGCACGCTCGCTCAGCAGTGGCACGCCGAGGGCAAACAGATTGTGCTGACCAACGGCTGTTTCGACCTCCTGCATGTGGGACACCTACGCTATTTGGAAAAGGCACGCCAGATGGGCGACCTGCTCGTGGTGGGGGTCAACAGCGATGAGTCGGTACGCGCGCTCAAGGGACCAGAACGCCCGATTATGCCCGAAGCGGCACGCGCCGAACTGGTGGCAGGGCTGGAGTGTGTGGACTATGTGGTGGTGTTTTCCGAACCGAACGCCGTCCGCCTTGTAGAGACGGTGCGCCCGCACTACTATGTAAAAGGAGGCGACTACACCGAAGCCAACCTGCCCGAAGCGGAGGCGGTGCTGAAACACGAAGGCTTCGTGGTCATCTTGCCTCTGGAAGAAGGCTATTCCACCACCCAGATTGTGGAACGGATACGGCACTCAGAACGCTGAGAGGGGCGTGGTATACTGCGGAGCGTGCGCTGGGCATTCGGGTTCTGGACGCTGGTGGTGGTGCTGAGGCTGGGCTACGCCCTGCTGGCACCCTCTATAGACCCGTTCCTACGCCGAGACCCCCTGCACGGCGACGCCCAAGTGCATGACCAGATTGCATGGACACTCGCCAACGAGGGACGCTATGAGTTCCTCAAAGGTCTCCAGACCGCCCCCGGCTACCTGTTTCTGATGGCAGGGGTCTATGCTATCGTGGGACACGAACCCCAAGCCGTGCGCTTCGTCAACGGTTTGCTGGGCGTGCTGAGCTTGTGGGGAATCTTTCTACTGGCGCGACGCTGGCTGGGCGAACGACCTGCCTATTGGGTGGTGGGGCTGTGCGCCGTCCACCCGCACCTGCTGATGATTTCGGGTTGGCTCTACACAGAGAATCTGGTGCTTCCGCTCGTGGTGTGGGGCATGGTGCTGGCAGTTCAACCGCACAGCCTCCGAAATGCGGTGATGCTTGGAGCGACACTGGGGCTGTTGGCGCTGACCCGTGCGAACTTTTTACCGTTCATCGGGCTGGTGGCGGTCTGGTGGGTGGTGCGCGCAGTCGTCCCCCCGCGTGATGGCTTGCCGATACGCTCGGTGGTGGTGATGCTCCTCACAGCGACTTTGGTGATTACGCCTTACCTCATCTATCTGTATGGGCGGTTCGGGTACTTCATTCCGGTCAGTTTAGGGGGCTATACCTTCCTGTGGGCGAACAACCCCGAAGCGGATGGCGGGTTCCGCGCCGACTTCGTGGACTTGCGTATGCTGGTGGAGGGTCAAGAGGTACGGGTACGCGACTATATCGCCTCGCCCGACCCGGTGGAGCGCGACCGAAAAGCCCTCCGCTTGGCGTTGGACTGGATTCGCGATAACCCCACCGATTTTCTGAACCTACTCTGGCGTAAGACACGGCTGAGCCTCTCGGCGTTCGGACTGCAAGAGGCGGGCAACCGACGCCTTGCGAATGTCCTCCGCCTCGCCGATGGGGTCTATTGGCTGTTTCTGCTGGGCGCGCACTGGGGCTTCTTATGGGGATTCCGGGCGCACTGGCGCGAGTGGGGACTGATTGCTATCTTGTGGGGCTGGACTTGGCTGGGCATCTGGCTCTATGCGGGAGGCAGTCGCCCTCTACTTCCCGTGATGCCCTTTGTCGTGCTGTTCTTCGTACGGGGTGTGGGGCTTATCGGATTAGCTCGCCAGCGCCCAAGAGGCGAAGATACTGCTCCACGATAACCTCTTCCTCGAACTGGGTAAGCCATTCGCGCGGCACCGATTTGCCTTCGCCCCTAAGCACTGCCAGAATCGCCCTTGCCAGCGCTACGGGGTCTCCCACAGGCACCAGATGCCCATACTGCCCGCCCGATAGGATTTCGCTCGGTCCACTGGGGCAGTCGGTGCTGACAACGGGACAGCCACACGCCATCGCCTGTATCAGCGCGTTCGGTAATCCCTCAAACCGCGACGATAGCACAAACACATCCGCGGAGCGCATATAGGGGAACGGGTTCGGTGTGTAGCCCGGCAGGGCAACCGATTCAGAAAGCCCCAACGACTGCACCTGTTGCTCTAATCGCGGGCGCTCGCTCCCCTCTCCAAAAATGATGAGGCGCGCAGCTCTGGCTTCACGCACGATGGCGAAGGCGTTCAGCAAGGTGAGGAAATCTTTTTGGGGTTCCAACCGCCCCACCGCCAGCACAATCGGCACCTCATGCGACTGGAACCACGGATGCTGGGGCGACTCTTGACACAGTTGGCGGAGACGCTCGTTGAGCACCGGGTTATAGATGCGCGCTACACGAGATAACCCCAACGCCCGAAGCGACTGTGCCACCCCCTCCGAGACCGCAATCACATGGTCGGCTCGACGGTAAATCAGGGCAATCAGTCGGGGCACGATACGGTCTTTGAAGAGGCGGGCATGGCGGAACTCTTGAGTTGGGGTGTTCGCTTCGCGCACCACCACGCGTGTCGGCACCCGCGCCAGATCGCGGGCTAAGAGCGCCACCAAGTTCGGCTGGGAAAGCGTAGATAGCAAGGCGTCGGGAGACGAATCTTTCAAATAGCGCACCAGTCGGGGTAGGGCACGCATCATCCGTCCCGCCTTCAAATCGACCACCCGAACGCCATCAGGCACCTCCGCAAGCAGTTCGCCTGTAGCGCTGGATAGTACCAGCTCCACGCTATGCCCACGCTTGCAGAACCCACTGATGAGGGTTAACATCACGCGCTCGGCACCCCCCGCATGGAAGTGCGCCATAAAGACCGAGAGTTTCACCCCACAAATTGTACCGTTCAGGTAGAATCCGCCTATGCCAGAGAAAGTTACCACGCGCACGCTACGGCAGATGAAGGCACGCCATGAGCGGATAGTCGCCCTCACCGCTTACGATTATCCCTCTGCCCTCTTTGCCGACTCGGCGGGGGTCGATGTGGTGTTGGTGGGCGACTCGGTCGGCAATACGGTTCTGGGCTACGAGACGACCGTGCCCGTGCAGTTAGAGGAGATAACGCATCACCTCAAGGCGGTACGGCGTGGGTTGAAGCGCGCCCTGCTCGTCGCCGATATGCCGTTCCTAAGCTATGGGGTGTCGGTGCCCGAATCGGTTCAGAACGCAGGACACCTTATGCAGGCAGGAGCCGAAGCGGTCAAGGTGGAAGGCGCGACGGAACCGGTGCTTTCGGCGATTCGGGCGATGGTCGATATTGGCATCCCCGTGATGGCGCATCTGGGTCTGACCCCTCAATCGATTCATCAGTTCGGGGGCTATCGAGTGCAGGGACGTGGTGAACAGGCAGAAGCGCTCCTCCAAGCGGCGCAAGCGGTGCAGTCGGCAGGCGCGTTCGCTGTGGTGTTGGAAGTCATCCCTGCATCGCTCGCCAAACGCATCACAGAGTGTCTGGAAATCCCCACGATTGGGATTGGCGCGGGTGTCCACTGTGATGGCGAGATACAGGTGTGGCACGACCTGCTGGGGCTGAATCCACAGACCTTCAAACACGCCAAGCGCTATGCCGAACTCGGCGAGACCATTCGGAACGCCCTGAGCGAGTACGCAACGGAAGTACGCCAGCGCAAGTTCCCCACCGACGCCCATAGTTTTGAGTGAGCCAGCTCCTGTTCTATCATCCAGTTTTTGCTGAACCGCACAGCCTGCCTGACCCAACTCGTGGTATAATAGGCAGGGTTGGCAATAAGCTCCTTTCCGGTCTTTCTCTACCAACCCCACCACAGAGGGAGGCGCGCAAACCCCGCCGCGCCTCCCCCCAAAAGGAACCAAGGAGAGGATGGTGCCTCTATGACTCCTGACATTGCCACAAGGTTCCCCGAAAACGGATGGATTGCCGAATGGCTAACCCAATTAGCCCAGAAGCCCCATCGCTACGCCATCGGCTTGATGTCGGGCACTTCGATGGACGGCGTGGACGGCGCGCTGGTTCGGCTCTCGGGTAAAGGCTCTGCGCGTCAGGTAGAAACGCTCGCTACGCATCATCTCCCTTATACCTCTGACGAACGCACTGCCTTAGACCGCCTCCTTCGGCAACCCGACTTGGAGACGCTTGTGGCTTGGGATGCCTATCTCGGCGAACGGTTCGCCGAGTGCGCGCAGGCACTCATCCAGCAGGCTCCGGAGGTGGACTTCATCGGCTCGCATGGGCAGACCCTCTGGCATGCGCCCAGCGCTACCGTTCAGGGACGCTCGGT
>JBDNDR010000063.1:0-9139 GCA_046718995.1 Fimbriimonadales bacterium | reverse complement strand
CGATATGGGGGAGTAGAATCGTCTCCTCCCCCTCCAAGTCGGCGATGGTGCGGGCGATTTTGACGATTCGGTCAAATGCCCGCGCGCTTAGTCCCAGCCGCTGAACCGCCGTACGCAGGTAGGCGCGTGCATCCTCTCCGATTGGGCAGTACTCGCGCACCAGTTTGGCACTCATCTGGGCGTTGCAGGTGAGTCCGTGGGGTCGGAGCCGTTCCAACTGTCGCAGGCGCGCCCGGATGACACGCTCGCGGATGCGTTCGGATGGCTCGCCCGTGCCGAGATTGAGCAGTTCCTCTTGGCGTAGGCGGGGCACCTCCAAGTGGATGTCGATGCGATCCAGCAGGGGTCCCGAAATCCGCTGGAGGTACTTGCGTATCATCGCCTGATTGCAGCTGCAGGACTGGTGGGGGTCGCCGTGAAAGCCGCAGGGGCACGGGTTCATCGCAGCGACCAGCATACAGCGCGCTGGGAACTGCACGGAGGCTTGCACCCGCGAGACCGAGACCACACCGTCTTCCAGAGGCTGACGCATTGCCTCCAGCACATCGCGTTTGAACTCGGGCAACTCATCTAAGAACAGCACGCCGTTGTGTGCCAGCGAGATCTCACCCGGGCGAGGCACACTGCCCCCACCTACCAGAGCGGCATAAGAGGTGGTGTGGTGGGGCGAGCGGAACGGGCGTGTGGTCATCAGCCCCATCTTGGGCGGGAGCAGTCCCCCTGCGCTGTAGAGCCGTGTGGTCTGGAGCGCCTCTTCCAGAGTCATCGGTGGCAAGATGGTGGGCAGTCGGCGTGCCAGCATCGTTTTGCCCGAACCCGGAGGACCTATCAACAGCACATTGTGTCCGCCTGCGGCGGCGATTTCGAGGGCGCGCTTGGCTTGCTCCTGCCCTTTGATTTCGGCGAAGTCCACTTCGTATTCGGGGGCACGGCTGAGGAGCGCGTTCACATCCACCTGCGTAGGCGCTCGGCTGTCGGGGTTGTGGAGGTACTGGACGGCGTCCAGCAGGCTCTCGACGCCGATGACCTCCAAGTTGCCGACCACCGCCGCCTCCTCTGCGTTGACTGCGGGTACCATCAGGCGGCGCTTGCCCGTGTCGCGTGCGTGCAGGGCGATAGAGAGGACACCATTCACCGAGCGCACCGAGCCATCCAGCGACAGCTCCCCCACAATCAGCATATCGCTCAGCGAGTCGGGCGGAACCTGCCCCGAGACCGCCAAGATGCCGATTGCCAGGGGTAGGTCGTAGGCGGGTCCTTCCTTGCGCACATCGGCAGGTGCTAAGTTCGTGGTGAGTTTGTAGAGCGGGAAGCGGAGACCCGAGTTTCGGATGGCGGTGCGCACCCGGTCGCGCGACTCTTGGACTGCCGTGTCGGGAAGCCCCACCAGAGTCCAGTTAGGCGTCCCGTTTTGTAGGTCAATCTCCACCTGCACCGTGAAAGCGTCGATCCCGTTCAGCGCCGCACTGTCAACGATAGCAAGCAACTTGTTCCCTCCGCACGCTCAGTTCCATTTGCGGGGGCGACTTCCTGCTATATCTGAGAGAGTTGCTTATGCGAACCTGTTAAAAATTCCAGAGAGGAATTGTCGACGCAGGGCGTAATTGTAAGTAGTGGGGAAGAACGGGGTAGGAAACTTAATCAATCCCCCATCAGTCCAAAATGAATGAGGTGCGATGAATGCGACTGTGGTTTCTGTGTGTTGGCTTGTTTTGTTCCCTGGTCTACCAGACCCACTGGGAAGCCCCTTCGGCACACGCCACGCCTATTCCTCCGAAGCGAGCCTCAGGAACCGATTCGGTGAGTTTGAGCTATCGGGTGGTTGGGGGCGTGCCGATGCGTGTGGTATATGTAGACCTCAATAATCCTGCGGTACGCGTTTCAGCAATCACTTCCAAACAGATTGGCAAAGCCGAATCGATTTGGGACCTATTGGCGCGCGCTCAGCCGACTGCGGCGATTACAGGCACCTACTTTTGTGCCACCTCCAAAATCCCCGTTGGCGACATTGTGATAGAGGGTGAGCGTGTCCATTTTGGGGGTGTGGGCACGGCGCTCTGTATCACTTATGATAACCAAGTGCGTTTCATTCGTCAGCCGCTCCACCGCCAGCGCGATTGGAGCAACTACCGTTTGGTGATGGGGGCGGGTCCGCGCTTGCTCAAGGACGGTCAAATCAGCCTCTACCCGCCGGGTGAGGGTTTCCGTGACAAGCGGGTCTATGCCTCCACGATTCGCACGGCGGTTGGGGTCACCCGCCACAATAAGTTGGTGTTGGTCACCACGACCCGCCCTGCGACTTTGCGCACCTTAGCCCGAGCGATGAGACATCTGGGCGTGACCGATGCGATTGCTCTGGACGGGGGTGGCTCCAGTACGCTGTATTACCGTCGGACAGTGTTGGTTCCTCCCAAGCGCAAGTTGACGAACTTGCTGGTGGTGTACGAAGACCCGACGGTGTACGAGGAGCGGATTGCCCGCCTGAAGCCGAATGTGCGCCATGCGCGCTATTCGTCGTTCACTCCTCGTCCGAGTCGTGAGTCATTCGGAGGCGTTCGCGTAGGAGTTCACTCTCGCCCAGCAGGCTCATCGCCTTCTCGGTGACCTCGCGTGCCTCCTCGTTGGAGCCGAGCCACTGCAGGAGTCCGGCGGTGATGTCGTAGAGGTCTTCAAAGACCGAGAGGAAGGTGCGCCCGCCCGGCGTGTAGCCCCACTCGGAGGTGGAAAGCGTCTGCCACGCACGCAGGATGTAGGGATAGGCGCGTTCGGGGTTGCCCTCTATGAGCGAGAGTTGCGCCAGACCGATCATCGCCTCGATGCTGTTGGGATAGTGGCGAAGCACCTGAAGGTAGGTGTTCCACGCTTGGTCGTAGTTCTGCAGTCCGTAGTGGAGGACTTCGGCGCGTCGCAGGAGCGGGAAGAAGGCGTTCGGCTCGAGGCTCAGCCACTGGTTCAGGTAGTCTAAAGCGCGTTCAGGCTCACCTTGCGCAATCGCTTGCTCTATCAGCTCGTCCAGTGCCGAGATGGCGATTTCACGGGCGCGCTCTTTGAGTACTGGGGTCTGGAGTAGCACGAGCGGTAAGGCGGTCTGGAGCGCTAAGTGATAGTCGCCGTCAAGGAGGTAGGCTTGGGCTTCGTCGCAAGCGTTGCCCGCTTCTAAGAGTGCCTGAACGCCTTCGTGATCGATGTGCCCCCTCAGAACACTGCGCATCCGATCCGCAGGCTTCACATCTGCTCGCATGTTTGTGAGGCAATTATACCCTATATGGATGGTGCAATCTAATTTTCGGTGTAGCCCTCATTCAGCGATCAGTACGCCCCATATTAGGAGCCACGCCACTCAGTGGTGGCTGAGGGTAAGCGTTGTGCTGGAAGGTAGTTGGCGGATGCGTTGCACCTGCTCTTGAAGCACGCCGAGCGTGTACTCCAAATCGTCCCAAGTGGTGCCCCGCCCCAGCGAGAATCGCACACCCTGCTGAGCCGACTCTTCGTCCCAGCCCAGCGCCAGTAAGACATGCGAGGGTTCCAACGAGCCAGCACTACACGCTGCACCGCTACTTGCGCCGATCCCTGCACGGTCTAACGCAATCAACAGGCTATCGGCTGGCACACCCTTGAAACGGAAGTGCGCGTTGCCGGGCAGGCGTTCGGTCGGGTGCCCCGTGAGGCTCGCATCGGGAATGGTATTCAGCACTGCCTCGATGAAGCGGTCGCGCAAGGCGGTGAGTCGCTCGGCTTCTTGGGTGCGTTCTTGTTGGGCGATGCGTACCGCTTCGGCGAACGCCACGATACCCGCCACATTCTCGGTGCCGGCGCGTCGGTCGCGTTCTTGCCCTCCGCCGACTATTAGGGGCTGGAGCGGTGTCATCGCCCGCACATAGAGCGCGCCCGTCCCCTTCGGCGCATAGAGTTTATGAGCGGATACACTCAGCAGGTCGCACCCGATAGCGTCTACCGAAACGGGCAACACCCCGAAGGTCTGCACGGCATCCACATGGAACCAGACTCCCCGCTCGCGGCAGAGTGCCCCGATGGCTTCCACTGGCTGGAGCGTGCCGATTTCGTTGTTGGCGTGCATCACCGATACCAACCAGGTCTCGTCGCGCAGGCGTTCGG
Source organism: Fimbriimonadales bacterium (assembly GCA_046718995.1). Classification (GTDB taxonomy): domain Bacteria; phylum Armatimonadota; class Fimbriimonadia; order Fimbriimonadales; family GBS-DC; genus CAKZQI01. Next base: position 5,023 of record JBDNDR010000063.1, on the reverse strand, counting down.
CGACCGCGTCGGGGTGAACCTGACCATAGGCGTCTACGGGAATGAGCTCCACCTCAAAGCCAAACGGCTCCAGCCATTGCCCAGCGTCCAACACACAGTGGTGCTCGACGGCGGAGAGCAGGATATGGCGTCGGTTCGGGGGCGCCTTGAGCGCACAGCCGATAATCGCCAGGTTGCACGATTCGGTGCCTGAGGAGACGAAGCAGATTTCGGCGGGGTCACAGCCCAGCGCGCTGGCGAGTGTCTCACGCGCCTCGTCGATAGCCAGCCGTGCCCGTCGCCCCCAACGGTGCAGGCTGGATGGGTTGCCGAACTCGCTCTTGAGGTACGGCTCCATCGCCTTGCGTACACGCGGGTCGACAGGAGTAGTGGCGGAATGGTCTAAGTAGACTGGGCGCATCAGCAGGGATTATACCTGCTGGAGCAGTTAGACCAGGGGCATCCACACCCGCATCGGGCAGGCAGTCCGATTGTCCCACGCATAGTAGGGTATGGCGCGGAACCGAACTTGGGTGCGCGGGCGAAGCGGGCGGTAGAGGGTATCGCCCCACGACTCAGGCGCATCCAACGCCACGCCGTCCCCCTCTATGACGGTCATGCCCCCGAGAAAGCCACTGTCGTAGGTCGCCGAGAGGGAACCGTTCGCAGAGACTGCCAGGCGTTCCAGCGGCACGGGCTGGTCGCACTCTTCCAAGCAGTAGACGATGGGACCGCGCTGGATGGCTACCTGCCATCGGTCCGCCTCCACGAGCGGATGTGCCTCCATCAGGGTCGGCTCCATCGGCAGGTGGAGGGTCAGTCGGTCGTCGGGTTTCCACTGATGTCGAACGATGGCGTAGCCCTTCTCCACATGGAGAGGGAGTGATTGCCCGTTGAGCTGGAGCGATGGCATGGGGCACCACTGAGGCAGACGCAGATGGAGGGTCAGTTCGCGTGGGGTGCCCTCTGGGAAGTGAACCTCTACTGTGCCATCCCACGGATAGTTCGTGCGGACTTCTATCCGAACGGTTTTGTCCGCAAGCGGTACCGAGACGGTGCTTTGAGCGTAGAGGTTGACCCAGATTGCGTCGTCGGCGTAGCCATAGAGGTAGCCACTCAGCGAGGCAATCAGGCGGGCGATATTGGGCGGGCAGCAGGCACAGTTATACCAGGGCTGGCGATGGTGGGTGCCGTCGCTTTCTAACGGGTTCACATAGAAAAAGCGGTTGCCACTGAGCGAGATTCCGGCGAGTGCCCCGTTGTAGAGCGCGCGTTCCAGCACATCGAAGTAGTGCGCCTCGCCGAACAGGAGTCCCATCCGATGTGCCCAGAAGATGAGCGCGATGGAGGCGCAGGTCTCTTGATAGGCGGTGCGGTTGGGGAGGGCATAGTCGGTGGTGAAGCCCTCGTGGCGTGCTTCGTTGCCGATACCGCCCGTGATGTAAGTACGGCGATGGACGGTGTTGCGCCAGACACGGAGGAGCATCGCCCGAATCGCCTCTTCGCGTGGGTCGCCCTCCATCAGCAGGTCGGTGGCACCTGCGAACAGGTAGGCGGCGCGCACCGCATGCCCGACAATCTCCTGATGCTCGGTCAGGGGGAGATTATCTTGCCAGATGGTGCCGTCGTACTGGTCGGGGTCGATGCCGTGCTCCTTAGCGAAAATCTTCTGTCCCCGATTGACCAGGAAGAAGCGTGCGAGTTCTAAGTAGCGTTTCTCGCCCGTTGCGTGTGCCAAGCGGATGAGCGCCAGTTCGATTTCGGGGTGTCCGCAGTAGCCGAGGCGCTTATCGGGTGCATCGCCGAACACGCTATCGATGTAGTCGGCATAACGGGTCGCGACCTTGAGCAAGCGTTCTGAGCCAGTGGCTTCATAGTGGGCGACGGCGGCTTCGAACAGGTGCCCAGCGCAGTAGAGTTCGTGCCAATCGCGCAGGTTCATCCAGCGCTTTTCGGGTGCCACCACCTGAAAGTAGCTGTTGAGATAGCCTTCGGGGGTTTGGGCGCGCTCTAAGATGCCGATGACCTCGTCCAGTTTCTGGCGGATAGGGTTCTCGGGGTCGACCGCCAGCACATACGCCGCCGCTTCCATCGCCTTGTAGAGGTCGGAGTCCATATAGACCGGTCCTTGGTAGCCCTCACGCTTGCCTTCGCTTGCCAGCCGAAGGTTGGGGATGTTGCCTGCGCGCTCGAGCTCTTGGAATAGGTGAGGGATTGTGGTGGTGCGGTTGGTCTGCTGGCGGGCTTGCCAAAAAGTGTCCTGAATCGCCACATGCTGAAACGGAACGGGCTTCATTTCGGCTCTCACGGACGGAATTGTACCTGCTGGGGTATAACATCGCCATATGAGCCAGTTGGACATTCGGTGGTTAGACCCGATGGCGGTGGTGATTGAGCGGGTGCCCGACAGTCAGCAGGTGCGGATTGTGTTGCCCGATGGTGAGGTGTACGACGATGTGCAGTTCGCGCGGGCGTTCCCCTTTTCCGATGAGAACCATTATATCAGTGTCTTGCGCCGTGAGGAGAAGGAGAAGTTTGTGGAGGTGGGGATGTTCCGCACGCTGAACGGGATGGCGCCCTCCTCGCGTCAGGTGCTGGAGGAAGAGTTGGAGCGACGCTACTTCATTCCCATCATAGAGCAGGTCCTCTCGCTGACCGAAGAGTACGGGCAACTCCGCTGGGAAGTGGAGACCGACCGGGGGCACCGTGTGTTCTATGTACGCAACTGGCGTGATAATGTGCATGAGCTCTCGCCAGTGCGCTATCTGATTGTGGCGGTCGATGGGAGCCGCTACGAAATCCGTGACCTGAACGCTTTGGACAGCAAGAGCCGCGCCCAGCTAGACCGGTTGGGCTGATGGCTACTCTATAGGGTACAGCCACAGATAACACAGGCAACACCCGTAGAGTCCACTGGTGCGTACCTCTTGAGCGGTGGTTCCACAGTGGGGGCAGGTCTCTAAGTGGCTGGGTGTGGTCTGCATTGTGAGGAGCCAGGGTACCAGACGAGTGCCTTGCGTTCGGCGTTCCCAGTGGGGTGCGCAGGCTGAACACAGGTAGAGTGTGTTCAGCCCGGTACGGAACCGCAGGTTGGCGGGGCGTTCACAGTGGGCGCACGACGCCATCAGCGTACAGGCACTCGCACTCCGATTTCGCGGGTCAGCTGGTGGAACTCTTGGATGATGCGCCCTGTGATCTCGCCGGGGCGTCCCTCACCGATAGGGCGATTGTCCAGAGTCACCATCGGGATAATCTCTGCGGCGGTGCCGGTGAGGAAGGCTTCGTCGGCGTTGTACACATCGTGGAGGGTCAGCCAATCCTCGTAGACGGGGATGTTCAGGGTACGCGCAATCTCCATCACGGTCTGGCGCGTAATCCCTCGCAAGATGCCACACGAGGGGTGGGGTGTGCGCAGTACGCCGTCTTGAACGATGAAGAGGTTATCGCCGGTCGCTTCCGCCACATAGCCTTGGGCGTTGAGCATCAGTCCTTCGCCCGCCCCGCGACGGTTCGCTTCCATCTTCGCTTGAATGTTCGCCACATAGCGTCCGATAGACTTGATTCGGGGGTTGAGCGCGTCGGGTGCTGTCACTCGGATGGAAACCGTCACGGCGTTCAAGCCCGTTTCATACATTTCGGGTGGATAGAGCGCAAGCCGAGTGACCGCAATCATCACATTCGGGGTCTGGTCAATATTCTGCGGGTTCAAGCCGATACCTGTACCGCGCGAGACCGAGACGCGAATGTAGGCGTTCTCTGCACCTGACGCCTCCACCGTATCCACAATACGCATTTTGAGCTCATCGTAGGGAATCATCCCTGCGATGTCTAAATGCCGACAGCCGTTATACAGTCGTTTGAGATGCTCATCTAACTTAAAGATACATCGGTTATATAACCGTATCCCCTCAAAGAGTCCATCGCCGTAGAGGTAGGCATGGTCAAAGACGGGGATACGCGCTTCCGATAGGGGCATAATCGTGCCGTTCCAGTTAACCATCATCTGCATCGTTGCAAGCCTCCAAGCAGATTATACCACCCCATCCCCCTATAACAGATATTGTTTGTGGGGCGAGGGTGGAGCGCCGCTTTTTGATGGAATTTGCCCCGAAATTACCCGAATCGTAGGCTTCCCCCTTGACATCGAGCCGACGAATAGGGTATACATAGATAGGTCAGTCAACCAAATTAGTTAACTGACACTAATAGCCTGAGAGGTGATTGCTATGGTACGAACGAAGAAGGTTTTGGATGCGCGATTGGGATGGCTGGTTCACAGCCTTGCGTTGACTGCAGGGGTATCGCTTGCGTTAGTTGCCCTGAGCGGATGTGGAGGGAGCCAGCAGAGCGAGACCACACAAACGGGCACTTCTGTGGCGACAGGTACGCCCGAGACCCCTTCGGCTCCAGCGACCTCCGAGCCAGCAGCAACCGAGCCTGCCAAAGAGATTGCTACAGCAGGTGGCGTTGACCCCGAACTCGCCAAGAAGGGTGAGGCGGTCTACAATCAGCTGGGGTGCAACACCTGCCATATGAACCCGAAGTCGGCGGTCAAGTCTCCTGACCTACGCGGGCTGTATGGGCACGAGGTGAAGCTCGCGAACGGACAGACGGTCAAGGTAGACGAGGCATACCTGACTGAGTCGATCAAGAACCCGACCGCCAAGGTGGTAGAGGGCTATCAGCCGGTGATGCCTCCGTATGCTGCGCTGAGCGACGAGCAAATCAATCAGTTGGTCGCCTATATCAAGTCTTTAGCCGATCAGAAACCTGAAGGAACCAGCTGATAGGGTGATTCCCCTCGCCTGCGAGGGGACACCCATTTTTTCACAGGAGGAACAGATTATGAAAGAGTCTCAGGAACAGTTCATTCCAAAAGGCGCCGTAGCGTTCTTCTTTGCGATGATCCTCTTCTACGCTTTGATTTGGCTTTCGACCTATGTGGTTATGCTCAGCTGGAGGTGAACATCATGGTCGACCGTTTTGAGAAGCGAGCGATTGTTGTAGCGTTGACCTTAGTGCTATCGTTCTTTGCCCTGCTGGT
>JBDNDR010000062.1:0-9153 GCA_046718995.1 Fimbriimonadales bacterium | reverse complement strand
CGTGTTAGAAGCCGAGCAACCCCTGCTGGGCGTCATCGACTCGGTGCAGACGCTCTACTCCAGCGGCATCGACTCGCCGCCCGGCACGGTCTCGCAAGTGCGGGCGTGTACCACCGTGCTTCAGCGGCTCGCCAAAGAACACGAGATGGCACTGATGCTGATTGGGCATGTCACCAAAGAGGGCGCAATCGCCGGTCCCAAAGTGCTGGAGCATCTGGTGGATACCGTTCTCTACTTTGAGGGCGACCTGCAGGGGCTGTTTCGGATTCTGCGGGCGACCAAGAACCGCTTCGGTGCCACCGACGAGATTGGCGTGTTCGATATGCGTACTGAGGGGCTGGTGGCAGTGCCCAATCCGTCCGAGCGTCTGTTGGCGGAGCGGTTGGACAGCACGCCCGGCTCGGTGGTGTTCCCGGCGTTGGAGGGGAGCCGTGCGCTCCTTGTGGAAATCCAAGCGCTCACGACCCCGTCGTTTCTGAACAACCCGCGCCGTGTCATCAACGGTTTGAGCTACGACCGTGTGAGCCTCATCTTGGCGGTGATGGAGAAACGGCTCGGCTTTCGGCTCCTGAGGCACGATGTGTTTGTGAATGTGGCAGGGGGATTGCGCGTGTACGAGCCTGCCTCGGACTTGGCGGTGTTGGTGGCGGTCGCCTCGGCGATGCGCAATCGCCCGGTGCGCGATGACCTTGTGGTGTTCGGCGAGGTGGGACTGGGCGGTGAGGTGCGGGGTGTGCCTCGGATGGAGGCGCGCCTGCAAGAATCGGCACGGCTGGGTTTCCGTTATGCGATTGTGCCCCGCAGTAATCTCCAGCGCCCGCACGAACGGCTTCCGCTCACGACACTCCCTGCGCGCACCGTCTCGGAGGCGGTCGGGTTAGCGCTGGGCACCCCGTACGAACCGAGTGAACCTGAAGACGAAGATACGCTTTTCCGATAACAACACTGGGGCGATTTCAATATGCGCTCCATCATCAGGTATACTGGTAGGTGATACAATGCGAACGATACTCACGATATTGGGCTGTGTGGTGCTGATGACCGCAATCGTCGCGCAGGCGAAGCCACCGACGGATGTCCAACGCAAACTCGCGGCAATCCGCGACCTGACCGAGTTCCGACTGGTTCAACTTGCCGATGAGTATTGGCACGACGGACAGCACTATAAGGTGATGAGCCTCCTGCAAGTGCTGATAGAGTACGCCCCTCAGGAGGTGGAACACTACTCCACTTTGGCGTGGCTCTACAGCAGTTATGGCGATTTCCCACGCGCCCGGCAGACCTACGAGCGCGGCATTCGCGCTGTGCCGAACCAGTGGGACCTCTATTACGACTATGGGTTCTGGCTCTTCCAGCGGGGTGAGTTGGAGCGTGCCCGCACCTATCTGGAGCGTGCGGTGTCGTTTCCGAATGTGCCCGGCTTTGCTTGGAAGACGCTTGCGCACACTTGCGAACGGCTCGGCGACTACAAACGCTCCATAGAGGCATGGGAAAACGCCAAAAAGGTAGACCCGACCGATGGCGCCGTAGAGCCGAACATGGCACGCGTGCGCAAAAAACTCCAAGAACAGCAACAGAACAACTCTTAGCGAGGCAGAAGTATGGGACCGATTGTTGACGCGCTCATCTTGGTAATCCGTGTCCTGGTGATAATCATTTTCATCAGCGTGATTTTCTCTTGGATACGCGCTTTTGGTGGGCGCGTGCCCCGCTATAACCCCGTCGTGCGTTTTATCGACCGTGTCTCTGATGCGCTCTTAGACCCAATCCGCCAGGCGCAGAACCGCCTCCTGCGCTCGATGGGCGCAAGCCATATGCCGATCGATTTCTCCCCGCTGATTGCCATCATCCTGCTCCAACTGCTCACCGGCTTGCTGATGGGACTGCGATGAACGAACCGAAACGGCTTACTGTGATAGAGATTGAGAGCAAAAAGTTTCGCAAGCGTCTGCGAGGCTATGATCCCCAGGCGGTCGACGCCTTCATCCAAGAGGTCGCCTCCCACTACGAGGAGCTGCTTACCGAGAACCATCGCATGCGCGAGGAGCTCATCGGTCTGCGCGAAGAGGTTCAGCGCTACCGCACGATTGAGAACACGCTCAAGGAGTCGCTGGTCTTAGCCCAACGCACTGCCGACGAGACGCGCAGCAACGCCCACAAGGAGGCGGAGCTCATCCTCCGTCAAGCCCACCAGCAGGCGGAGCAGATTCGCAAAGAGGCGGAAGCCCAGATTGCCCACCTCACCAACGAGATTCTGGCGCTGGAAGCCCGCAAGCGTGCCGCCCTGCTGGAACTGCGTGCGCTACTGCTCACGCACCTGCAGGCGTTGGAAGAGCCAGCAGGCGACACAATCGCTGCGCTTACTGAATAGCCCAGAAAAATACCGAATTCCCCCTAAATCCGCATTTGAGCGATTGAAGCGTTTCATTTTTCCGCAAAAGTGGTGTATAATACGGGCACAGCGACTAACCGCTGGAAAAGGAGGCACGACATTGCACAAACGGTTACTGATGCTGATTGCGACTTGCGTGTTTGTCGTGGGCGCTTCTGCCCAAGTCGATTACACAGAGACGGGCGATGCGGGGCGTATCCCTGAGACCGCCCAAGCGACCGGTGTTAACAACTCTACGCCTCTCAGGGCGATTGTAGGGAACTTAGACCCGAATGATGTCGATATGTTCGTCATCTACATTAATAATCCCAGCGCCTTTGTTGCAGAGGTCAGTGATACATCCTCGATTTACGACCCGCAGCTTTGGCTCTTTGATGCCAACGGGAATGGGATTGTGCATGATGACGACTCGGCAGGTCGATATCGCTCGCGCATCAACAACGCCCGTGGCTGTATTCCTGGACCAGGGCTGTACTACATTGCTATCAGCGACTACAATGTTGACGCACACGACTGCAACGAAATGCCCATGTGGAACGATAGCGGTAACGCGTGCGCTATACCTGGCGTAGGGCGTGTGGGTCTGTGGTTGCGTTATGTGCCTGGAACTGGAGGCGGCTATCGGATTGTTCTACAAGGTGCTTCTACCTCTCCTCTGGGTAGTCCGCCTCCGTGTCCACCATTTGATGGCTGGGACGAGCAGGCAAATGGGGGCGGGGACGCAGGTGATGGCATCGAGACCGCCCAAAGCACTGCTGGTAACTTTAGCGCGATTAGAGGCACCCTCCCCACAGGAAACGATGTCGATATCTACGCCATCACTATCACCGACCCTATAAACTTCAGGGCAACCACGCTCAATGGAACGGTGATGGGTACTACCTTGCACCTCTTCAACGCTGAAGGCAAGGGAGTGCTCATGAACGATGATGCACCCGGTACAGGTAGCTCCCAATCGCTCATTGACAACCGTTCCGGGGTTATCACACAACCTGGTACCTACTATCTTGCCATAAGTCGTGGGCGCGCTCCTGTAGGGTGTTTGAGGATGCCAATTTGGAAACAAACACCGTACAACCAAATCCGTACGCCAGACGGTCCCGAGCGCACCTCGCGACTCACAGGCTGGATTTTTGCATCTAGTGGGATAGGAACTGTATATCGTATCTTCCTGAGAGGTGTTGCTGGGGCAACGACGGGCGACCCCGATGAGTGTCCGCCTATACCCCCGTGGGATGAGCAAGAGTATGGTCTGGGCGATGCTGGCGACCTCCCCTCCACCGCACAGGTGGTGACCCTTCCGGATCGGCGACCTTGCCAAGATAATCTCCCCCACATCAGAGGGGGAATGTTAGGTCCCAGCGATGTGGATATGTATGTCATCTGCATCACGAATCCAAGCCAGTTCGTAGCCAGCTTGGTGGATACCGCCTTTTTTGATAGCCAACTCTGGCTCTTCCGATGTGATGGCAGGGGCGTTGTGTACAACAACAATGTAGGCGGAACCGCTGGATGGGTGTCGCGCATCGACAACTCGCAGAACTGCATTACCGAACCCGGCATCTATCTACTCGCCATCTCCGAATATCCACGCCGTCCAGTCAATGCCAGCGGGCAACAGCTCTGGCAAGATTCAACCACTGGCATTTACTGTCCAAATGGGCCGGGTGCAGGTACCCCCTTTGTAGGCTGGTCAGGGAACTCGTCCAATGCAAACTCACTGTATCTCATCACCCTGCAGGGAGCCTCTTTCGTCAGTCCCTACGGATGCAACCCTCCGTGCCCTGGCGATGTGGATCTGAACGGAATTGTAGATGACGCCGACCTGCTCACCGTGCTCTTCGACTTCGGGAACACCGGCACGAACCTGCCTGCAGATGTCGACAGGAATGGGGTCGTGGACGACGCCGACCTGCTCATCGTACTCTTCAACTTCGGCTGCAGTGCTGGTGGATAACTATCGGGCTGACCCGCTGATAATCCCCTCCCCAATCGGGGAGGGGATTTTTTTGATGGAAAACACAAGATTGCACCGCTTCCATTTGATATGTCAAACCCAGCGAAGGGAGGGCAGGTTCCCAGTAATTTTCTGAGGTTGGTGTTTTAGGTGTTGAAGCGTTTCATTTTTTTCGTAAAGGTGGTGTATAATACGGGCACGGCGATTGCTGCCGAAAGGAGTCACTGAATGATTCGACGAACTCTCTACTCACTACTGATAAGTGGGGCATGGATACTCAATGCGCATGCCCAAGTGTCGCTCTACACGACCAGCTGGGAATCCCCAACTTTTACTGCCAATGTTTCGGCACCGCCCAGAGATGGCTGGGCGAATGGTACAGGTTCGGGCGTTAGCCAGACTGTGACGAATGAACTCGCTCGGACAGGCACACAAAGCCTCAAATGGAACAACACAACGAATACCTCCTTTTACTCCATTGCACGGTCGCTAAACTGGTCTCCAAGTGCCCCAGACAAGGTTATAGTAAGCACTTATGTAAGAGTTGCTTCTGGGACTGGCGCCAATCGCCTGTATGGGCTTTACCTAACCAGCAGCGCTACAAGTGGGCTTGGCTTAACTGTTCTTGGTATCACAATTGCAGGCGACGGGAAGGTACGCGCCGGCACTTCGTGGGGTGCCACCTACAGTAGCTCCTCTTGGATTGGTCAAGCACCTGCGGGAACCTATGAGAACCGCTGGCTTTACTTGGAACTCACTTGCAATCGTAGCACCGGAGCGGCAACGGCTAAAATATCGGGCTTCTCCAACGGCGCTGAGTTCACTGCGAATTTCACCGTCACCCAAACACCTGCTGGAGTGAACCTCGGTAGTGATACCTCGGGGTCTACGAATATTTCGGGCGTCGGCTACTTTGATGACTTGGAGATTAAAGCGGTCTCTGGTTCGTCCTTCAGCGGCTGGGATGAACAGGCAAATGGCGGAGGCGATGCAGGCGATACTATCGAGACCGCCCAGAGCACTGCGGGCAGCTTCAGCGCCATTCGCGGTGCAATTGACGGTGCTAATGATGTAGACATCTATACCATCACTATCACCAATCCTGCCCTCTTCAGTGCCACTACCTATGGCGGTACGACGAGCGACACCGCTTTGTGGCTCTTTGATGCCGATGGTAAGGGCGTGTTATTCAATGAAGATGACCCGGATCACCCCGGCAGCTATCAATCGCGTATTGATAACCGAGGGGGTGTAATCGTTCAGCCGGGAACCTACTACCTTGCGGTGAGCCTTTTCGGGCGCCTTGCAGCAGGATGCGATGGCTTGCCGATGTGGCTCCAACGCCCCTACAACGCTATTCGCATACCCGATGGACCTGACCGGCTCTCACGCCAAGTCGGTTGGATTGGAAATACATCATCCAGCGCCACCTATATTATCTCCTTGACAGGCGTCGCCAGTGGAACGACAGGCGACCCCGCTGACTGCCCACCCCCTGTGCCATGGAGCGAGTCGTATCATGGTAACGGCGATGCAGGTGACCTGCCAGCAACGGCACAGATTGTCTCTCTGCCCGACCGTCAACCCTGCCAGGATCCGGTCACTCGTATCCGAGGCGATTTTCAAGGGAATAATGATGCCGATATGTATGTTATCTGCATCACCGAACCTGACAGCTTCTCCGCAACCACGCTCGGTGGCTCTGATAGAGACACTATGCTCTGGCTCTTCCGATGCGACGGTACCGGTGTCCTATTCAACGATGACGCCGCTTCGTCAAGCACGCAATCGGAACTCTTCAATCAATCAGGCTGTATTAGCGAACCTGGTATCTATCTGCTTGCGATTACGACATACGAGCGTTATGCGGTGGACGCGAACGGGCAACGGATTTGGAACAATAACTCCACCGGCGTCCACTGTCCCAACGGACCCGGCGCAGCTAATCCAATTGCCGGATGGGCAGGCTCGACGGTGGTTTCAGGTGGCTTATACAACATCACTCTACAAGGTGCCTACTTCGTCAGCGACCAAGGTTGTAGCAGCGGAACAGCCTGCGACGGCGACATCGACAATAACGGCATCGTAGATGACGCCGACCTGCTCATCGTGCTCTTCGACTTCGGGAACACCGGCACGAACCTGCCTGCGGATGTCGACAGGAATGGGGTCGTGGACGACGCGGACCTGCTCATCGTGCTCTTCAACTTCGGCTGCAGTGCTGGTGGATAACCATCGGGCTAAGCCGTGCAAAATCCCCTCCCCGACTGGGGAGGGGATTTTTTAATGGCGCGGGTAATGAGAGTCTTTTAGTGGCTCATCGGGAAACGCAGGATCGCATTGACCCCCTTGATGAGGGCGTTCCCATTCTGCGAGTGGACTGCCTCCACCTTCGCACCCTGCTCCAACGCGCGCTCCAGCACGGTATCCACGATGTCTGGTAGCCACCAGACTTCGGTCGTCCCTTCGGGCGCATCCTCAGGGCGCAAGCCGAGGCTCCCCGATGGATAGAACACACAGCCGGGATGCGTGAACTCGGTGTCATAGAGTAGCACACGCGCGTTGCCCCACTCCACCGCCTGAATCACCGCTTCTAACCCCAACGCCGCCAGCTGAGGCATACTCTCGTTCAACTCTTGGAGCAGCTGGGCCTCCTGTTCGTGGTCAATCTCCATCAGGCGGTCTAACACGCGCTCGTAGAGCTCGTTCAAGGGTAGTTTGTCATGCGCCTTGATACGCCCTGCGTAGGTGCGCCGTACATAGTCGTGAAGATAGGTGGGGAACAGGTTCGCAAACTCGTCTGGCATCCCCACCAGCAGGCGGTCGTAGGGGTGGGTCTTGCGTAGGTTATTCAGGGCGTCGGCAATCTGGCGCAGGTGCTGTTGCTGTTCGTGGGCTTTGAGCATCTGGACATTGCGTTCTCCCATGCCATGCACGGCGCGGAACCCACTAGGTGTGCGCACCCCATGCTGACCCGGTGGCAACACCTCGCGGTCGCGCACCGTCTGGAACGCTTCCAGCTCACGGATGCCCTCAATATCAATCTGGTAGAAGTGGGCATCGCGCGTGTCGAAGACGACCACCATATTCACGCCGAAATCCGCCTCCACTGCAAACAGGCGGCGCACATACGGCGTTTTGTCCACCACCAGCGTATTGCGCTCCACATAGGGTAGCGGGATCGCTTGGAACAGTCCCTCTCCAGAGCAGGCGAACAGTGCAATCCCCCGCACGGGGAGCGAGTTCGCCCCCAAGAGATGGCTCGGCTCCTCTATGTACGATTCGAACTGCTTGAAGTCTTCCTCTACCGATTTGCGCACCTCGGCAGGGGTTGGGTGGTCATCCAACCAGTGCAGGAGCTGGTTGACCATCGTCTTGAGGCGAATGCGGTACTTGGGTGGGCGCGTTGCACGCTCCTGCGGAGAAAGACTAAGATACAGCGAACTCACCAGATAACGCTCCGACCGAAAATCGTTCCAAGTTTTCATCATAGTGCGCATAGCCGACCTCCCTGCCACCTTTCTGATGGCTTGGATGAGAAAAAGGTAGCCCACAGAACGACCGTCCACACTTCGCTTAGAGGTATCGTCCCTGCGCTGGACGGCTGTCTGTTCTCAGCCTCGCCTCTCAGCAATCCAGTGGGCGCTTTAGCGTGATTATACCCCCGCGATGCCCTCAGGCGTTAGCCACTCCATTTGTGCTGCGAGCCTCCAAAAATTAGCAGGAATTCTCTGTCTTTGTTAGAACACCTCATACAGGGTGAGAAACGATGAAGCGAACTATCTGTCTCATCGGTGTTTCGCTGATGATGTGTTTTGGTCAACGCGACCAATTACCAGCGCTGGCAATACCCGATTGGATTGTGGAGGTGGGACTACCCATCCAGCTAAGTCCCGAACCTCTCTTGTTCAGTCGCTATCGGGATAAAGCATTTCACTGGCTTCACGAGGGGCGCTTCCTTGCCTATGCGCTTGCCGCGAAAGACGAATCGAACGCTGTGCTTTGGGTGTTCAACCCGCAAACCCGACGCAGTACTCGGCTCGCCGAATGCCCAGACGGCAGTTTCGTTTTTGCCGACCGTGCCATCTATTATGTCGACCAGCAAGCTCGGGATGGCGAATGGGTCACCACGCTGATTCAGTACAACCCGCTCACTGGCAGAGCCAGACCGCTGCTGGTGAAAAGGAAGCCGGTTGACGAAACTGATGACCAGCCACTCGCTGTCTGCCTTGATGTTTCCCCCAAGGAGCGCCTGACTCTCCTGCGTGTTGACGGGGAGGCATTTGTCGTTGATATCGCCACAGGGCAGGAGATCCCTCTCCCGAGCCGTGAGACTTTTGAAGCGGCGTGCTTTCTGGTAGATGACACCACCCTCTTTGGCTATGTGCGGCAAGGATCGCGACTTTTGCATGCGCACCTGCATATCCCCTCAGGCGCCATAATCCAACGCCCAGAGCCTCTTTTTCCTGCGATGGAGCCTCCCAAACCCAGCACAAACTTTGAGTTTCAGATTGCGAACGAAGCGCTCTATCTGGTGGCGGTCTCTAATCCTTCAAGCGAACTTCGTGAGGTGTTCCTAACGAGGGACTTTAGAACCTATGAACCAGCGACGCTCATCTTCACGGGAGAGGATACGGCGAAACCTGTCCCTTATGCGAAAGTTGCTCCCAACGAGAATGGTCTGGCGTTGGTGAGTGTCCACGACCAGCTCTACTATGTGCCACTGACCAAGCGGGAGCCCCGAACGATGGAGGAAGCCCTCGCCTGCGGTAAGGAGATTACCAACGAGATGCTACTTCTGGAT
>JBDNDR010000061.1:0-9159 GCA_046718995.1 Fimbriimonadales bacterium | reverse complement strand
CGAACGCAACTCCCCTAACTCCCGCAACCACACCCGAGCCAACGCCGCCTGCTGAACACGACCCCGTAAACCGTCCCGCAAATAACGCTCCAAATCCTCCAACGCCTCCAACACCACCGCCACCTCCCAACGCCCCCGAACCACTGAACACAACACCTCCCACCATAAACCCTGCCAACGCCACAAACTCACTGGACGCACCCCACACCCAAACCAGTCCAGCCCCACACGCCCCGCTAACTCCGCTGCCCAGCCCTCTAACAACAAGCCACCAACTAACTTGCCCAACAGGTACACCTCCACCAACGGCGACGCCTTCGCCCGAACCTGCTCTAACCCCACCACCCCCTTCAAACGCTTGAAGACCACCTCTATCTGCCAACGCAACCGATACAAGTCCGCAATCTGCTCCGCCGACCACGCCCCAGCGGGCAAGTTCGTCACCACCACCACAAACCCCGCCATCACTAAGGTCGCTTGGTTGGGGGTATGTCCTTGCCGACGCGAAGCACAGTACGCCCGACGGCGCGCTTGCGAGGCTTTCGGTTCGGGCAGGCGGTAGGCAATCCAGCGAACCGCCCAGCGTCCCGTCGGGGTCTCCAGCCAGACTTGGGTCTCGGTCAGCGTGTCCTGACACGCTTGGAGCCAGCCGACCCAATCAAACCGTTTGCCGTCTGCGGTGACCAACGGCAGGTTATGCCCGTTGGTGCGCACGACGAACGCCGTCTGCGTAGCCATCAACGCACCCAACGCCTCCCGATGGGCATAGCCCCGATCGGCAACGAGCAGGGCCTCGGGGGGCACGGTATGGCGGGTCAAGGTCTCTCGCCCCTGCTGATCGGTCAGTTCCAGCCCGACCAGACGACCGGTCGCGAGGTCGTACTGGAGATGGAGCCGTCGGTGGGTGCGTTGCGAACCGGGCGTGCGCACGACGGTCGCATCAATCAGACGCACCGACACGGCGCGTTCGGGGCGGGGCGGTTGGTGTTTGTGGAGGTAACTGCCAACGATTGCTCCGAGCCAGGTTTTGGTTCGGCACAGGCGTCGGTAGAGGGCGACATCGGACAGGGTACCCAAGCCGATGAGGTGCGCCCAGGCGCCGAGTTGTCGGAGGGAGTAGTCGCAGAGGCTGTAGGCGAGGACGAGCCGGAGGAGGTCGTGGGCGGACTGGATGTGGCGTTTGCGTTGGAGGGCTTGAGTGGCGTAGGCGGTGGCTTCGAGGTCGAGGGGGAGGTGGTTGCAGAGGCGTGTCCAGTCGTCTTGGGTTTGTGGGATGGGTGGCGTGCCGTTGGTGGTGGCTTGCGTTCGTTTTTGGTTGCGTGTATTCATAGGGTTCATGATGGCAGATGTGGGGGGTGTTTTGCGTTCCTTAAGTTAGCGCATATGCTGTTTACGGAGAGGGGCTGGGGGTGAGGTGAAAACGGCTCCCCTCAGGTACAATAGTCATAGGCTCAACGAGGAGCCGAACAGTAAGGAGGTACTACAATGAACCGTATCGAAGCCAAAAACCTCATCAACGGGCAGTGGCAGGAGTCGGTCTCTGGTAACCGCTTTGAGAGCTACAACCCTGCCGACACCCGCGAAATCCTCGGCACCGCGCCCCGTTCTACAGCCGAAGATGTCAACCACGCCGCGCGCGCCGCGCGAGAAGCGTTCGAATCGTGGCGGAGGATGTCCCGTGTCAAGCGCGGCGAGTACATCGACCAGCTGGCTCAGCTCATCAAGCGCGACCTGAACTTCCTATCGGAGCTGGTGACGCGCGAATGTGGTAAGCCCATCAACGAAGGACGCGCCGATGTTGTGGAGGCGCTCCATATGACACAGTATGTGGCGGGGATGGCACGCATGCCCCACGGCGAGATTATCGACAGCGAAATCGCCGAGAAAGATGCCTACATCCTGCGCAAGCCCAAAGGCGTCGTCGCCTGTATCACCCCCTGGAACTTCCCGGTGGCAATCCCCCTCTGGACTATCCTGCCCAGCCTGCTGGAGGGCAACACGGTCGTCTTCAAACCGTCCGAAGACACACCCCTCTGCGCCCATAAACTGATTGAGCTGTTCTATGAGGCAGGTTTCCCGCCCGGCGTGATTAATGTAGTGCAGGGCTACGGTGAGGACGCAGGCGATGCACTGATTCATCACCCCGAAGTGGATGTCGTGGTGTTCACCGGCTCGCGCGCCGTCGGACGCTACATCCAAGAGGAATGCGCCAAACAACACAAGTTCGCCGCGATAGAGATGGGTGGCAAGAACGCCGTGATTGTGCTGGACGACGCCAACTTGGACATCGCCGTCCACGCAGGGATTCTCTCAGCGTTCAAGACCAGCGGTCAGCGGTGCGTCTCGTCCAACCGCATGATTGTCCACGAGAAGCTGGTGGACGAGTTCACCCAGCGGTTCGTGGCGATGGCACGCGAAATCAATATCGGCAACGGGCTGAACGAGGATACCTTTATGGGACCGCTCATCAACGAGCAGGGCGTGCAGAAGTACCAGCACCACAACCAGAAGGCGATAGAGGAAGGCGCCGAGGTGCTGTTGTCCGGCGGTCGGCTCCAAGAGGGCGACCTGCAATATGGGCACTTTGTGGCGCCGTTCGTCTACCGCATGCACCACCGCTCCGACAGTTTCGTCCTGCGTGAGGAGGCGTTCAGCCCCCATGTGGCGATTATCCCCGTTAGCAGTCTGGAAGAGGCGGTGCATGTATACAACGACACGCCCTACGGGCTGGCGATGGCGGTCATCACCGAAGACTACCGCAAGTGGCGCTATATCCGCGACAACTGCGAGTTCGGCGTGGGCTATGTGAACCTGCCCAGTATCGGCGCCGAAGTGCATCTGCCCTTCGGTGGGGTCAAGCAGAGCGGGAACGGACACCCCAGCGCGTCCGCCCTGTTCGACGCCGTGACCCACAAGGTCGCCTTCACGGTCAACCACGCCACCGAAATCAAGATGGCGCAGGGCTTGAGCGCCAAGCTTCGCTAATCCCCCCGCTCATGGGCTGGGGCGTCCCCCGATGCCTCAGCCCGCCTTGAGTTTGGCAATCTGTTCCGGCGTGCCCATCAAAAGCAGGGTGTCCCCGTTCTGGATAACCTGGCTATCGGGAGGATGGATGACCCAGCTCCCATCGGCATGCTGGATGGAGACGACCGAAAGGGCATAGTTGCGCTCCATATCGGCGACCGTCTGAACCCGTTTGAGCGGTCGCTCGGGACTGACCCGCCACTCAATAATGTGGAACAGCTGGTTGCCGAGGTAGAACGCGTGGGTGATGTCCTCGCCGATTGCTGCTGCCACGAGCGCAGGCGCAGCGATGGCGGAGGTGGAGAGCGCCACACCCAGATTCAGCTGATTCTGGGCATGCGCCGCTAAGGTCTCGCTGAACAGGCGCAACACAATCCGCAGGTTCGGGTTCAGGTCGCGCGCCGTAAGTGCCACTTCCAAATTCAACAGGTCGCCCTCCGAGGTCAAAAGGAGCGCCTCCGCATAACGAATCTGCGCGCTCTCCAACACCTCGCGCAGGCGTGGGTCGCCCACAATCACAGGCACCTGCTCCTTGCGTAGGGACTCGACAAACAGGCGCGCGTGGTCGCCGTCCTCGTGGGCAATCACCACCACCTCTTTGCCCGCTTGAAGCAGCTCCAGCACCACGCGATACCCGATTCGTCCCAGCCCAACAACAACGGTATGGTTTCGATAGAGGCTTGCCATCGTCTTCTGCCACTCCTCTTGACGCAAAGTTTTGGCGAACAGCAGTACCCCGAAGCGCACCACCGCCTCGGCGAACAGTCCCACTCCCACAATCGGCACGACGAAGAAGGGCACCTGCGCAACACCCTGCGAGGGAAACTCTAACACGGGGTTCAGGAAGATGAACATCAGGGTCGCATAGAGCGCCTCCCTCACACCCAGCGCACGCTCCGCATAAAACAGCACGAGCCAGAGAGTACTCCACCCGACGAGCAGAGCGAACATCACCAGCGAACGCCGAAACTGACGCACCAGCAGGAGCGTATCCCGCCCATACGCCAACACCATTCGACGGCGCCGATACCGCCCGTAAGCCCGCCTCGAATGTTCCGATGCCCTCGAGACCATCCCAGTTCTTTTTCGCCAATTATGACAACACTCCTGCAACAGGTATAATCCCCGCCGAAGGACACAAACGATGAGCGGTCTCACCCACGAGTTCGGCGAGGTACGGTTCCCCCAAGCGTTATGGGAGCAGGTCTACCACACGCTCCTGACCGAACGCAACCTGGAGAGCAAATGTTTCCTGCTGTGCCACTCCCTCGAGATGAGCGACCGGGTGGTGTTTGTGGTGCGCGAGTTGGTACCGCTGAGCGACCACGACTACGAGGAACGCTCGCCCGCCCGTGTGGTCACGCGCCCTGAGTTTGTGCATGCGCTCCTCCAGCGTTGTGCCCGTGAGGGACTGGCGCTTCTGGAGGCACACTCGCACCCGTGGGGTGGCAACGCCCGCTTCTCGCAGATTGACCACCGGAGCGACCGCCAAAAGTTCCAGACCACCGAGGTCATCCCACCCCCATTTCGGCACGGCACGCTCGTGTTCGGGAGCGATATGAGTTTCGAGGGGCACCTGTGGGACTACACCAACCGCGAGGTCGTGCCGATTGTGCGTATCAAAGTGGTGGGCGACCCGTACCAAATCCGCTATGCCACCAACTTCGCCCAGCCCAGCTTGGCGCAAGCCCAACGCGCCGTCTATGACCGCCAAGTGCGTGCCTTCGGCGAACCCGGACAACGCATGCTCAGCCAGCTCCATGTGGCGCTGGTGGGGACGGGCGGTCTCGGCTCGCAGATTGCGCTGGCGTTGACCCACCTCGGCGTGGGACACCTCACACTCATCGACCCGGACCCGTTAGAGATGAGCAACCTCAACCGCGTCGTTGGTGCGCTCTGGTTCCAAGCGGAGGCGCGCCAATATAAGGTCGACGCCCTCGCCCGCCATCTGCGCCGCGTGCAAGCCCCCAGCACGGGCACCGTCGAGGCGCTCCCCATCGATGTACGCGAACCGCTCGCACTCAAGACTTTGCTCCAGGCAGACCTGATGGTGGGGGCGGTCGACTCGGCAGCGGTGCGCCACTATCTGAATGTGGTCTCGGCAGCGGGGCTGATTCCCTACCTAGATGCGGGAGTAGGCGTGCGTGCTGAGCAAGGTGCCCTGCGCGAGGGGGGCGGACAGGTGCAGGTTGTCATCCCGGGCGAGACCGCCTGCCTCACCTGCGTAGGACGCTCGGTCAGGCAAAGTGTGGAAGAGCAGCTCACGCCCCACCAGCGGGCGATGTCGGTGGCACGGGGCTACATTCAGGGCGAGGCAATCCCGAACCCTCAGGTGGTCTTCCTCAACGGCGTGGTGGCGAACCTGCTGGTCTGGGAACTGGTCAAACTCTGCACGGGATGCCACCCTGTCGAGCCGTATGTGTACTACAACCTGCTGGAGCAGAAGGTCTTCCCCGCGCACGCACCGCGCAATCCCGACTGCTATGTGTGTGGCGACCAGTCCAGCCTGCTCGGCAGTGGGCTTACGGGCATCGAGTCTTATCAGCGTCGGGCGAACCGTCCGGTGGGGGCACCGATTCCTGCCCCGCGCTCCTCTACTGCGAGCAATCCAGCCCCACCGAAGCGGAAACGAGGCAAGAAGCGGGCAAAACGCAAGGACAGTTGAACCTCACCCCCCGCCCCGCTCCGCACGCAGAGAGGGGAGTTTCACCTCACCCCCAGCCCCGCTCCGTAAGCCGAGAAGGGAGCCAACACCCGGTGCCCCCTGCGGGCAGGGGGAACCTGAGGGAGGGGGCGACATTACCCCCACCCAAACCCTCCCCCTAATGCAGGGGCAGGGCAGTGCCGTCTCCCACCATACCCAACACCTCCCACCGTCATGCGGAACGCAGGGAAGCATCTCAATCAGACCCTTCGCTCCGCTCAGGGTGACGAAGGGGGGGCATGGCTCAGGGTGTCAGGTGGGAGGTTCGGCAGGCGTCCCCACCCCGTCATGCTGAGCGCAGCGAAGCATCTCTGAGACCCTTCGCCTGCGGCTCAGGGTGACGAAGGGGGGCATGGCTCAGGGTGTCAGGTGGGAGGTTCGGCAGGCGTCCCCACCCCGTCATGCTGAGCGCAGCGAAGCATCTCTGAGACCCTTCGCTCCGCTCAGGGTGACGAAGGGGGGGGCAAGCGCAAGGTGATGGGAGGCAATCAGCAGTTCCCCATGCATAGGGGGAACCTGACGGAGGGGGGTCATCTTACCGCACCCCGTGACGGATGCAACGCATTAGTCCGTGCTGGGCGCGGCGGTCTCGACTACAGCAGGGGTGTAGGGCATGCTGTTCCTGCGCTCTAACGCGGCACGCACCAAACCCACAAAGAGCGGGTGGGGACTCGTCGGGCGTGAGCGGAACTCTGGATGGAACTGCCCCGCCACAAAGAAGGGATGGTCGGGCAACTCGATCATCTCCACCAAGCGCCCATCCGGTGAGGTGCCACTGAACACCAGCCCATGCCGTTCTAAAATCGGACGATACTCGTTGTTGACCTCGTAGCGGTGGCGGTGACGCTCGTAGACAATCGTGTCGCCATAGAGCTGGGCAGAGAGCGTGTTCGGTTTCAATCGGCATGGGTAGATGCCCAACCGCATCGTCCCGCCCTTCTCACTGACACCGTGCTGTTCGGGCAAGAGATGGATGACAGGGTAAGGGGTATCGTGGTCGACCTCTTCGGTGTTCGCGCCCGTCAGCCCACACACATTGCGCGCGAACTCTATGACCGCCATCTGCATCCCATAGCAGATTCCGTAGAAGGGGATACGCTTTTCACGGGCGTATTGGATGGCGCGCAGTTTGCCTTCCACGCCCCGCTCACCGAACCCGTGCGCCACCAGAATCCCATCCACCCCTTCAAACACTTGGGCAGGATCAGACGCCTCCAAATCGGTCGACTCGACCCAGCGGATATGGACGCGCGCATCGTTCGCCGCACCCGCATGCTGGAACGCCTCGCAGATGCTGATGTAGGAGTCGCGGTTGTTGGTGTACTTGCCCACCAGCGCAATCGTACAAGCACGACTGGGATGCTTAATGCGCTCCACGATTCGGCGCCATTCGGTCAGGTCGGGCGCTTGATCAGGCAGTCCGAGCCGCCGCACGAGCAGGTCTGCCAGCCCCGCCGACTCGAAGATGAGCGGCACCTCGTAGATGGTGTCCACATCCAGCGATTCGACCACACCGGCACGGTCTACATCGGTGAAGAGGGCAATCTTTTCGCGGACATCATCGGACAGGGGCACGCGTGTTCGGCAGATGAGCACATCGGGCGTGATACCGATTTCACGCAACTTGATCACACTGTGCTGAGTGGGCTTGGTCTTGAGCTCACTCCACGGTCCCACCGTGGGCACGAGCGTGACATGGATATACATCACATTCTCGGCGCCCATATCCTTGCGAAACTGGCGGATGGCTTCCAAGAACGGTAGCCCTTCAATATCGCCGACGGTGCCCCCGACCTCCGCAATCACGATGTCGGCGTTCTGTTCGCGCCCCACCAGACGGATATGCTCTTTGATTTCGTTGGTGATATGAGGGATGACCTGCACGGTGGCGCCGAGATAGTCGCCCCGCCGCTCCTTGTCGATGACCGATTTATAGACGCGCCCAGTGGTCAGGTTGGAATTGCGGGTGCAGTTGACATCGATAAAGCGCTCATAGTGTCCCAAGTCTAAGTCGGTCTCGGCGCCGTCGTCGGTCACGAACACCTCGCCATGCTGGTAGGGGTTCATCGTGCCGGCGTCCACATTGATATAAGGATCCATCTTGAGCGGAACCACATGGAACCCACGACTGCGCAAGAGCCGACCGATGCTCGCCGAGGCAATCCCTTTACCAATAGAGCTAACAACGCCGCCTGTAATGAAGATATATTTGGTACTCACGGTCTCTTCTCCAATCGCCTGATGGGGGAGAAAGTGCCCGCACGAGATTGTACCCGATAGGTGCGTTAGACCTCCACGCGCAGGGCAGCGGCTGGGGGCATCTTGGCGGCACGGATAGCGGGCAGGATGGTCGCAATCACCGTCAGCACCACGCCAATCGCCATCGCCTGACCCAGCAGCAGAGCGAGGTCTGTGAAACTGGTCGCTCCGAACACCGCCGAGCCTTGACGGATGAGGTTAATCAGAAACACCAACAGCCACCCCACCACAAAACCGATAAACGAGGCTACCACGCCCAATAAGCCCGATTCCAAGAAGAAGAGCTTGACCACAAATGAGTCGAGCGCGCCCAGACACTTCATCGTGCCAATCTCTTTATAGCGTTCGGTGACCGCCATCAACATAGAGTTGGAGATTCCTACGGTGGACATCAGCAGGCTCATCACCACCAGCCAGGTTTGGCGGGTGGCGGTCTCCAGCGCAACGGGGTCGTTGGGATCCATCGGCGGTGCATAGAGCGACGCTGAGCGCACTGCCACAAAGAAGGCAATCCCCAGCATGATGCCCGCTGCGGTAATCAAGGAGCGCAGGAATCGCACTCGGATGTTCTGCAGGGCGATTCGGAACGCCACCGAAATCGGCAGTTGCACCTGCTTGCGGATAGTTCCCTTGTCCGTCGTCTGTGTGTTCATCGTCGCGTCTTCAGATAGGCAATAAACCCGCGCTGGGAGAGCGTGTTCAAGAAAGCGAACAGCGAGTACTCCGCCTCCCGACGCTCCAACCGATAGGTCTGCACCAGTTGGCGCACGATGGCTTCTACCGTGTGTTCACCGTCGCACAGGCGCCATACGGTACTCCCCAGCTCGTCCAGTTCGATCCGATGTTCGTTGGGCAGCTTGAATATCCTGCTGAGCCATCGGAAAATCCCGCGCGGTTTAACGGACACAATCAGCAAACAGGTATCGTCCTCGCGGTCTTCGTAGCGCACAGCCGGATTGCGGAAGGGATACATCCTTAGAACCTGCTTGCGGTCGATCTGCGGGGGCTGGCGCTTTCGGAAGAGTGTCTTCAGTGGCATAGGGTGCGTGCCATCACCTCCTCCAGTAGGTCGGTGCGTCGGGGGCTTCGGTGCTGGATGTGGAACACGGCGTTGCGTTCGGGGCAGTGCCACGCCACCATACGCACACGGTAGGCAGGTAGGTGGAGGACGG
>JBDNDR010000060.1:0-9188 GCA_046718995.1 Fimbriimonadales bacterium | reverse complement strand
ATGACGCGCGCGAAGCGTTGGGCGTGGTCTACGCTCTGGGCAATTCTGCTCACGCTCGCCCCGATTGGTGGGGTGTGGCTCGCTTTCTGCGCGTGTTCGGGCAAGCTCCAGGTCAGCTGTTGCCGAGAAACCCAGACACTCTCCTGCTGTGCTTCCCAAAGCGCGGGTGGGTGTTGCGATACCGCAGGCGTTGCCTGCGATACGCACTGTCCGGGATGCCACCAGTTCAACGAGAGTACGCACCCCGTTTTGGTGAGCCGTGTCGCCTTAGAAAGCACGGCGTGGACACTCGTTGAGGTGGAGCTGCCTGCACTGGAGAGGGCAGAGGCAGTAGTCCCGTGCTGGGGTCTGCCGACTGTTCGCAATCATTCGCCCCCCCTTTCCCCCTTAGTTCCGCGTGCCCCTCCTGCCTGTTGAGCAGTTGAGAGCCTGTGCGTTGGCGTTCCCAATCACAGACGCCGAGCGCACTCTGTTTGACTCACTTTGCACTATCACTCAACAACTCAACACAGGAGGTTAGGAAGATGAAATCGTGGACAATTCTGAGCATGATTGGCTTCTGGGCACTGAGCCTTATCAGCGTGCCCGCACAAGAGGGCAGTGGCGGTTGCCCTGCCTGTGTGGTGATTCAATCGCAACAGCGCAGTGATGTGGAGGTCGGTTTCGCGGAGCTGACCGTGCCGAAGGGACAGATGAGCTGGTTCACTATCGGCTCGCCCACTTCGGACGAGAACCGATTCCGCACCTTCTTCAAGACCGGTCTCACCGACCGCTTGGATGCAGGACTGGGCTACTCGCACTTCGGAGACCGCACCACCCTGCAGATTACTTACCAACTTGCCCGCCAAGATGAGCGGACGCCTGTGAGCCTGCTGACGGGCTATGGGTTCTCGTCCACCTACACGCGCTCGCAAGAGGGCTTCTACCTGATGGGCGTGCGTACCGATGGGAACCTCTCGCTGATTGGGGGCTGGCAACGCCTGCGCAACGGACGCGACATCGGGTTCGTCGCAGCGAACTACCGCTTAGACCCCAACACGGCGCTGATGTTCTACTCGCACCAACCGACGATGGAAGGTGAGCCGACCCTCTACAACTTGGCAGTGGTGAGGCGGTTCGGCGAGTGGAACTTAGGCATCTGGTGGTTCCACCCCACCAAAGAGAGCGATATTGGATTCTCCATCTCGCGCTCCTTTGCGATTGCCTGGTAGGGTTGCCCATCTTTCGGGAACCTACTCCATCAGGCTAAACGACAAGGAGGGGGTCAGCGATTAGACCCCCTCCTCAGTGATACGGAGTAAGCAAGTACCTACGCCACTATCTGGCTTAGCGCATGGATGTCAAAGATTTCATCCAAGTTCAACAAGATGACCACTCGGTCGTCGGATTGGACGACCCCACTGAGGAACTTTTGGGTCGCTTCGGAGGCAATCGGTGGGGTGGGCTGGATAGCGCTCTCGGGAATGTCCATTACATCGGACACCGAGTCGAGCCGAAGCCCGAAAATCTTGCCCTGCACCTGAGCGACCACGACGACCGTTTCCTCCTCATCAGGCACGGGTGGCAGACCGAATCGGGTGCGTGCGTCAATCACGGCGATAATGTTCCCGCGCAGGTTCATCACGCCCAGCACATAGGGGGGGGCATTCGGCACGCGTGTGGCTGGCGTGTAGGTGCGGATCTCTTGGACTTGCAGGAGGGGCACCCCGTAGGTCTCGCCCCCAATCTGGAACACCAGGTACTTGTTGGTGTTCTGGTCTTGAACGGTGTTCTCACTGACTGTAGTTTCTATCGTTTGCATTGTAGACCTCCTTCGTTAGGCGACGGTTGCGAACCGTTCGTTACTGGCATGGGTGCGTCGGATGATGTCACCCACATCGAGGATCAGTGCGACGCGCCCATCGCCCAGAATCGTCGCCCCAGCGAAACCGGGCACGCGCACAAAGTTCTCTTCCAGACTCTTCAACACGACCTGCTGTTGCCCCACAATCGCATCCACCTGGAGGGCAATCTGTTGACCGTCCTGCTCCAGCACAATCACCAGCCCGTTCTCCTCGTTGGTTGGCAGACCGATGATTTGGCGTAGGCGCACCAGCGGGATGAACTCACCGCGCACATTGACCATCTCATAGCGGTCGAAGAGCGCGCTCTTTTGGAGAGTCTCCGCCTGGAACGCCTCTATCACGGTCGTCAAGGGCACGATATAGTGTTCCTCGGCAACGCTCAGCCCCAGACCGTCCATAATCGCCAGAGTGAGCGGGACACGCAGGAGCAGGCGGGTGCCTTTACCCAGCTCAGACTGGATGCTGATGTTGCCACCCAAGCTCTCCACATTGCGTCGCACGACATCCATCCCGACCCCGCGTCCCGAGAGGTCGCTCACCTGCTGGGCGGTGGAGAAGCCGGGTTGGAAGATGAAGTCGTACAGCTGCTCTTGGGAGGGATGGTCGTTTTCGGTAATCCAGCCCAGTTGGATTGCCTTTTGGCGGACGCGTTCGGTGTCGATCCCCTTGCCATCGTCGCGCACTTCTATATAGATGCGTCCTTCGGCTTGGTAGGCACTGAGCAGGATAGTACCCGTTTCGGGCTTGCCTTTCGCCCGACGCTCCTCAGGGGTTTCTATGCCATGGTCAATCGCGTTGCGGATGATATGGGTCAGCGGGTCTGCCAGTGCCTCCAACAGGGTGCGGTCCAGTTCGGTCTCTTCGCCCTCGACCACCAGGTTGACGCGCTTGCCGAGCTTGTTGGCGGTATCGCGCACCATACGCGGGAACCGGTTGAAGAGGTAGCTCACGGGGAGCATTCGGATTGCCATCACGCGCTCGTGGAGTTCGCGCACATGGCGTTCCATCTGCGTGATTGCCGACATCATCCGCTCATCCAGATTCTCGCTCTGCGCACTGCTGAGCATCGATTGGGCAATCACGATTTCGCTCACCAGGTTCATCAGGGCATCGATTTTTTCGGTTGAGACGCGCACGCTCTGTGCCTCACCCCGTGCCCCTTGACCCTGAGCGGTCGGCGCTTCGTTGGCTGCGGACTGAACGACGGCTTTCGGCTCTCCAGAGGTGGTAGTGGCTTGAACCGCCACAGGCTCCGCAGACACGGTTTGCGCTTCGGTCGGTGCTGGGGCATCTAAAGCCTCTATACGGACCTCGGCGCCCTCGGCGCTCAGTTCCAAAATGGCGCGGATAATCGCTGGCTCAAACTCGGTCTGGAGTGTGAACTCCCAGTTGCCATAGCAGGCGTTGAGCGCGAGCTGGTCAATCGGTGGGGTCTGGGCGGTGAAACGGCACTCGGTGATTTGACCGTACTCTTGCAGTTCTTGGAGCAGTTGGAGCGGGTCGTGCTCTTGGCTGAGTGTTGGAGCGGGTTGGTAATAGACTCGATACCGCGTGCCTGTGCCCGATGGAGGGTTGACCGTTTCGGTTGGCGGTGTTGAAGCCGTAGGTTGGCTGGGTGGGGGCGCGCTGACGGCTGGGCTGGACACTGGCTCACCGTTCAGCACCGCGTTGATTTGGGCTAAGAGCGTGTCGCAGTTCGGGTCGCCCACATCGCCTTCGGTGCGGGTGCGTTCCAGCAGGGTACGAATCAGGTCAACCGCTTGCAAGAGCAGGGTCGCCATTTCGGGGGTCAGGGGGCGTTGCTCCTTGCGCAAGACCTCCATCGCGCTTTCCAAGCCGTGGGTAAACTTGCTCAGATGGGTGAACCCCATCGCGGCGCTATTGCCCTTGAACGAGTGGGCGTAGCGGAAGAGCGCGTTCACCGTTTCGGGGTCTGGTTCGCCACCCTCCAGAGCAAGCAGAACCTGCTCCATCCCCTCGACCATTTCGTTCGCTTCATCATAAAAGAGTTGGAAAAGACTGTCCATCGCGCTCACCTCAATTCTGGATTAGGCTATCCCACACACCGAACTGGTGGAGTATCTGGTAGAAAGCAGGGTTCGGCTCGCCGAAGGTCAAGCGTATCCCCTGCTCCTCCAGAGTCTTTTGGAGAGCGAACAGCACTTGGATACCCGCAAAATGGAGCGAATTCAGGTTCGCCCAGTCCACTTGAGTTGGTTTTGGGTCTTGAGCAATCTGTTGGGCGCATTCCCATAAGGTGTTGACCTCTGCGAAGTTGACCTCGCCCGTCAGCGTCAACTTATGTTGTTTCTTGCTGGTCTTAAGCGTTGCGTTCATCCGTACGCCTCCTGCAAGGATTATCGGAAGGTGGCGGGTTTTCTTCAGTTGAAAGCGATGTGTCATAATCTATTCGTGATGGAGCCGAAAGTCCGAGTGGAAACCGCCGATGGGGTCGCCCAAGTGATACTGAATCGCCCCGAACTGCACAACGCCTTTGATGAGACCCTGATTGCCGACCTAACCCGCACCTTTACTTCGCTGCGTGAAGACGACTCGGTGCGCGTGGTGGTGCTGAAGGGCGAGGGTAAATCGTTTTGCGCGGGGGCAGACCTGAACTGGATGGGTAAGATGGTGAACTACTCCTACTCCGAGAACTTGGAAGACGCCCGACGCCTGCTCCAGATGTTTGAGGCGATTGACCACTGCCCCAAGCCAGTGATTGCGCGCGTGCATGGCGCGGCGATGGGGGGTGGGGTCGGACTGGTCGCCGTAGCGGATGTGGTGGTGACGGTGCCCGATGCGAAGTTCGCCTTCAGTGAGGTCAAACTGGGACTCATCCCCGCCGTGATTTCGCCCTATGTGGTGCGCAAAATCGGCTATGGACACGCACGGGCTTTGTTCGTCACGGGAGAGCGGTTTGATGCCGAGACCGCCCTACGGATTGGACTGGTGCATCGCATCGTGCCCCCTGACCAGCTGGACGCCGAGATTGAACGCCTGATCATAGGACTCAAGCAGAACGGACCGTTTGCGATGGCGTCGGCGAAGATGCTCCTACACGCCACTCAGGTGCTCCCAGCGGACGAACTGCGCTCGCTCACGGTGGCGCGGATTGCCGAACTGCGTGTGAGCGAGGAAGGTCAAGAAGGGATACGCGCCTTCTTGGAGAAACGCAAGCCGAAATTCGGAGGTGGTGAATGAGCCTTAGGCGCATCGCAGTGATGACCAGTGGGGGCGACTCGCCCGGCATGAATGCGGCGGTACGAGCCGTTGTGCGCACCGCCCTCTATCACGGTCTGGAAGTGTACGGGGTCTATCGGGGCTACGCAGGGCTACTCCGGCGCGAGATAGAGCCGCTCTCAAGCCTTTCCGTTGGCGGCATCATCAATCGGGGGGGCACGATTCTGCGTACCGCCCGAAGTGAGGAGTTCAAAACGCCTCAAGGGATGCAGACCGCCGTGCAGGTACTGGAAGAGTATGGGATTCAGGCGTTAGTAATTATCGGTGGGGACGGCTCGATGCGTGGAGGCGTGGAACTGAGCCGACTGTGCGATGTGAAAATCATGGGACTGCCGGGCACCATCGACAACGACATCCCCGGCACAGACTACTCCATCGGGTTTGATACGGCGGTCAACACGGCGCTGGAGGCCATCGATAAGGTGCGCGATACCGCCTACTCGCACGAGCGCGTGTTCGTGATTGAGGTGATGGGACGCCATAAAGGGTTTATTGCGCTGGAGGTGGGGCTGGCAGGGGGCGCTGAGGCAATCCTAATCCCCGAAGTGCCCTACGACCTCGTGGATTTGTTAGACCGGCTCAACGAGAGCTATCGGCGGGGTAAACACTCCAGCATCATCGTGGTGGCAGAGGGCGCTGCGCGAGCCGAAGATGTCAAAACCTTCCTGCAGGAGCACACGCCATATCACCTGCGCGCGTTGGTGCTGGGACATATGCAACGCGGGGGTGCCCCTACTGCCTTTGACCGCGTGCTGGCGACCCAGCTGGGAGTCCACGCCATCCAACGCCTGCTGGACGGGCACACCAACGAAATGGTCGGCGTCGAGGGGGGACGATTGGTTTCCGTGCCGATAGAATACATCCAGACCGCCACCAAGACGATTGACCTCCGCAAGTTAGAAATCGCCACGATGATGGCTATCTGAAAAAATGCCCCTTTTGCTGGGGAAGGTCTCTAAAGTTCGGCGCGCCCTGCCAATAATACGGGGTGATGACATCGGCAATCGGTCTGGAACCCTGTTTGGATTGTAGTGGCATAGGCTTGGGAACCCCTACGGGCAGTGGTGAGGCAAGCGACGCCTTTGAAGCCATCTTGGAACCGCTGGTGGCTCAACCCAACCCACCGTCAGGGGAACTTCAACCCGATACCGAGCCAGTTCCGACCGATGCCTTGCTGACGGTACTGGGTATCCCGATGAATCCCTTCCCAGTCCCTAACTTACCGCACCCCGTGCCGCCTTCAGAAGGGTTTAGCGGTACCCAGCGAATCGAGCCTACTGCACTCTGGAGTCACTCCCTCCAACCCGCTTTGCAGGATCAGTCGGAATGGGTTAACCCCAATCCAGAGCCTGTAGCGTCCCTACCTACCGGTACCATTGCACCGCTCCCCCAAAGCAAGCCAGAGACCGTTTTTGAGCCTCCAACCGACGATTCGGGAGGCATCCTACTTCCTGAGGCGATGACGACCGTGGACGGTTCCAACGAGTCGTTCCAAAGCGTGCCTCAGGAGTCTGCGACTGGGGTGTCTGAGCCGTCTATACCTGCATCGCCCGCCCGCCAGGAGACGCCCCCGACACCCCTCTTTTCTATCCCTGAAGAGACCACCGTTTTGCCTGGGGTCTCAAGGGCTACTGACCAAAATGCGACAGTGTCGGACAGCAGCAAGGAGGAAGAACCCGTCGTACCATCCCCAGAGCCGCAACTCACTCCAAATTCGGTAGGGCACACTTTCTCACGCCCACACGCCCAGCCGATAGGCGATGCAACTTCTGCACCTGTTGGGGCACCTCAGCACTACACAGACGCTATGATAGAACAGGTTGCCAACCACTTGGAACGCCTGATTGCGCAACAGGAGCGGTCGCGGATACAGTTTCGTCTGGACCCACCGGAGTTGGGCACGGTGGAGATTCGAATTGAGGTTCAGGGCAACAGTGTGCAGGCGTGGCTGATGGCAGACCAGGAGATCACACGGCACGCCCTAAACCAACACGCGCAACATCTGCGCGAGCAGCTAGCCGAGCGCGGGCTGAACCTCACCCAGTTTGAGGTTGGCTACGGCTCATCACAGTCGTTTGCCGAGCGTGAGACGCAGACTCCGTTGCGCTACGCTCTGCAGACCCAACCGAACTTACGCCCCCCTATGGCTACGGAGAGCCTCCAGCGGGTTGCTTACAACCCCAACGGGCAATGGAGTGTCTGGGCATGACAATCCATACCGATGGAGGTAATCATGCAAATCGCTTCGGTTCAGTGGAGTAATCCGTCGCAGTACGGCACTCAACCCCGTACGATGATGGACACCTATCAGTTCTTGCGGCTCCTGATTGTGGAGCTGACCTCACAGAACCCGATGGACCCGGTCAAAGACCGTGACTTCCTCGCCCAGATGGCACAACTCAACACGGCTCAGCAGATGGAACGGATGGGACAGGTGTTCAACACCTTCCAAGCCGTCAACCTCATCGGGCGCGAGGTAGAAGCAGTTCTGGCAAATGGCAACCGCCTCACGGGCAAGGTGGAGAGCGTTCAAACCAGCGGGGGCAAGGTCTTCCTGAAAATAGAGAATCAGACCGTCCCGTTCGAATCGGTACGAAGCATCCAATAAGGAGGTCAAACAAATGTGGCAAGCGATGCTATCTGGAGTTGCGAGTCTCAAAGCGCATCAGGTCAAGATGAATGTTATCGGGAACAACATCGCCAACATCAACACGATAGGCTTCAAAAGTGGGCGCGCGCATTTTCAAGATTTGATGGCGCAAACCTTCCGTGCCGCCACGCGTCCCAGCGAAGCGCGCGGGGGCACAAACCCGATGCAGGTCGGCTTGGGCGTCAAAGTGGGGGCTATCGATACATTGCCTACTCAGGGCGCGCTGGAGTTGACAGGGCGTAGCACCGACCTCGCCATTCAAGGCAACGGCTATTTTATGTTGACGAACGGTCGCGATGTGAACTTCACGCGCGATGGGGCTTTCGGACTGGACTCGTCGGGCTTCTTAGTGCATCGGGGCACAGGCTGGAAAGTGTTGGGCTGGCGGGCTGACGCGGGCGGACTGATTGACACTAACCAAGCCATCACTGCCGATTCGGTGCTTCAGTTCCCTGTCGGTTCCCAAGCGGCGGTGCGTCAGACCTCGACCGTGCAGTACACCGGCAACCTAAACGCCAACGCACCCGCCACTCAGACCTATGCGACCACCGTGCGCGTGTACGATGCCTTAGGCGGTGCCCACGACATCACGCTCACTTTCACTAACCGCCAGACGCCGCCTCTGGGCACACCTCCTTCCGGCGCCGCGATGTCGTGGGACTGGTCTGCAGTAGAAGGCGCCTCGCCTGTGGGCGATTTCACCACAGGCTCTAACACCCGACTCTATTTTGACTCCAACGGACAGCTGATTGGAAGCACCAGTCAGTCCATTACCGTCACGCCCACCAACGGTGCGCCGCCCTTCACAGTGGAGTTAGACCTACGCCAGATTACCTCGCTGGCGGCGGAATCGGTGGTTCAGCCCATCTACCAAGATGGCTTTCCACCCGGAACCTTGCAAGAGTTCACGATTGGGATTGACGGCACGATTCAGGGGGTCTTCTCCAACGGACTGTCGCGTCCGATGGGGCGAATTGCGCTGAGCCTCTTCTCGAACCCGACGGGACTGGAACGGCTCGGCAACAATATGTGGCGTATGACCGATAACTCCGGGCTGCCCCAAATCGGTGCCCCGACCACAGGTGGACTGGGCGATATCAACGCAGGCTATCTGGAGCAGTCTAATGTAGACCTGGGTGGCGAGTTCGCCGATATGATTGTCACCCAGCGCGGGTTCCAAGCCAACACCCGAATCGTGAGTGTGGTGGATGAACTGCTCGCGGATGTGGTGAATATGAAGCGTTAGGGTTAGAGACCTGAGGGGTAGTCTACTTAGGGGGCAGGCTCGTGGGCTTGCCCCCATTTGACTAACTCTCCGAGAGGAGTTGGCGGAAGGTCTCCATATCGGGCACCCCTGCCGCCGCCTCTAACCACGCCTGCAACCGCTCCAACCGACCCTCCGCCGCTATCGCCCGCGCTACATCCTCAGGCACACCACCGAAACGAACCTTCAA
>JBDNDR010000006.1:0-17476 GCA_046718995.1 Fimbriimonadales bacterium | reverse complement strand
GAAATCAAACTTGGCTTGGTTGCGTGGGATGGGGCTACTATCGTCCACCAACTGAATCATATTGCCCCGCACTCCCATCATCGTCTTCATCCAGTGGCGCACGACCGCAATCGAACCGTTGATGGGCGTGTTGGGGATGAAACTGCGGTTCGGGTCAAACAGGTACACATTCCCATGCAGGCGTCCGAACCCGCCCTGCAGTCGGATACGCGACCACTCGGAGGGCTTATCGATGGGGAAGCGGAGTGCGAAGTCGCCCCGCTTATTCGGGTCATGGAAGACATGGTCTAACTGACAGGCGATTGTCTGAGTCTGGAGTGCTATATTAGCGATGTTGCAGTTGGCGTAGGTGTCAAAGGGTGTGTCCACGAGGGGGCGCGAGTCCTCGATTGTGGCGAGGGTCAGTCCCCATGCGCCCGCTAAGGTCGCCGCTTCGGCGTCAAAAGCCGGTTTGCCCGGGATATAGGTACGCCAGTAGCGTCCCTGCACGGCGTTGATGCCATCGGCGAAGATTTTATTGGGTGTGGTGCCCAGCACGGGAGCGATACGCTCGGCATGCTCGCGCATCACGCGTCCCACATCGGTGAAGAAGCGTTGGATGTCCTCCCGCATGTCGTAGAACCAGCTCTTGTAGAACACGCCCACTCCGGTGGAACGGCTGGAGAGGTCTAATCCGATGAAAGCATAGATGTCGGGGGGCGTGGCGCGCGTGCCCCCAATTTGTTCAAAGATATTCGGTCGGCTCCATTCGGGCAGACGCCGCTCGATGAATTGGCGCACGCCCTCCAACGCTTGGAAGTGCCCGCTCATCGCCACGAACATCACACTGCGCTTAGGCGGATGCTTTTTGAACAGGCGTGCCAGTTCCAGCAAGCTGGCGATGCCCGCGGCGTTCTCGGCGCCGGGCGCAAGCGCAGGCACGATGGAGATCGAATCGTAGTAGGCAGTCACGACAATCCACTGATTGCGCAGTTCGGGGTCTGTCCCGCGCAGGGTTCCAACGATGTTGTAGCCCTCTCGGCGTTCCCATGGCATCCGTGCTTTGACCGTGACCTGATTATCGGGGCGTGCCCGCGCAAGGGCAATCAGGCGCGTCGAGTCGTTGCGAGGGAGCCAAAAGCGGGGCACATCCAGCGGGATACCGATGAACTTGGCTTCTGCCTCACCGCGTGTGGTCTCTTCGGGTTCAACGAAAATCACGGCGCGGGCGCCCAAGCGCGCTGCGTTGAGCCAGTTCGTGCCGCAGTTGAAGTCCATCAGCACGATACTGCCTTCCACCTGTTTGCCCCGAAACCGCTGGAGCTGACCATCGCGCACATAGATGAGGTTGCCCGTGACGCCATCGGGGGGCAGTTGCGAAGTGCGCACTTGATTGGGCCACAGGCTATACAGGCGTACCGTTTGCACTTGACCGTTCTGCCGATAGGTCAGGGACGCGCCCTTGTCTATCGGCACGGTAACGGGGAACGCCTCGCGTTTGACCTCCTCCAGCCCGATTTGGCGGAACTGCTGTTCGATATAGTCAGCGGCACGGTCGGCGCCCTCGTAGCCAGCGACCCGTGAGCCGAGCGAGGAGAGCAAGCGTACCGTCTCGCCGATCCGCTCGGTGGAAATATCGCCAATCAGGGTTCGGTAGCGGGCTTGAACCTTCTCCACATCCAGCTCTGCCTGCGCAAAAGCGAGCGTCCAAACCCACAACCCAATCCAGCACCCGAAGAGAATACGCATCATCATAAAGGTTATTCGCTAATAGCCTCCGACTTCCTGCAGATTGGAATGGGTTAGGCGCGATTCGGTGGGTGGAGCCGAGTAGGTACTCACATCGTCGCGACGCAACGGCTCAGGTACACTCTGGCAGGGGAAGTGTGATGGCAAAATCACTCTGGCATCGGATATTGAAAGGCACGGAGAAGGTCGCTCAGAAAGTGCCCGCAGTCCAAAAGCGACTTGAAGCGGAATACGCCCAAGTCGAGGAGACGGTGCGAGCCAAAATGCGACCGCCCCTGCCCGACCTGCCCGAGTTCGCCGAAATCCCTGAGCAGGGTGTCGCCCCTGAGCAGATTCTGGACTGGTTGCGAGAGCTACGCCAGCGTGAACAGCCGCCTTGGCAGTCGGGACATGTGTCGGGTACGGTCTATCACGGTGGGGAGGAGCATAGCGAGTTCCTCAGCGAGGTCTATCGCCTGCACTCCCAAAGCAACCCGCTCCACGCCGACCTGTTCCCCACCACGGTCAAGTGTGAGGCGGAGATTGTGAAGATGACCGCCCGCCTGCTCGGGGCTGACCCCACCGTGGAACGGGAACAGCAGGTGGTCGGCACGGTGACATCAGGCGGAACGGAGAGCATCCTGCTGGCGATGAAGACCTACCGAGACTGGGCGCATGCCGAGAAAGGAATCACCGAGCCAGAGGTGATTGCGCCTTCCACTGCCCATCCCGCGTTTGACAAAGCGGCGCATCTGTTCGGTATCAAGCTCATCCGTGTCCCCGTGCGCGACGACTTCAAGGCTGATGTGGAGGCGATGCACAAGGCGGTGACTCGGCGCACGATTGCGCTGGTCGGTTCCGCGCCCGGTTATCCCCACGGCGTGATAGACCCGATCCCCCAGATTGCCCAGATTGCTCAGGAGTACGGGCTGGGAATGCATGTGGACGGCTGTCTGGGTGGGTTCTTACTGCCATGGATTGAGCAACTGGGTTATCCTGTCCCGCCGTTTGACTTCCGCGTGCCGGGTGTGACCTCTTTGTCGGTTGACCCTCACAAGTACGGCTACACACCCAAGGGGCTATCGGTGGTGCTCTATCGGGGACGCAGCTTGAGGCGTTATCAGTACTTTACGGTGACCGATTGGCAGGGTGGGCTGTATGCCTCGCCGACCTTGCCGGGGAGTCGTCCGGGCGCGCTCAGCGTGGCGGGTTGGTCGGCTATTGTTTCCATCGGGAGGCAGGGGTATCTCCAGATTGCGAAGCAGATTATGGAAACGGCGCTCACGATTCGCAAGGGGCTTGAGGCGATGCCCGACCTCTACCTGATGGGCGAGCCGACCTTTATTCTGGCGTTCGGTTCGCACCGCCTGAACATCTACCTGGTGATGGACCAGATGGCGTCGCGGGGGTGGCGGCTGGTGGCGCTTCAGAAGCCGCCCGGCTTGCACTTTGCGGTCACGGTGCGCCACACTCAGCCGGGCGTTGCCGAGCAGTTCCTGAACGACCTCAGCGAATCGGTGGCGTATGTCAAAGCGCACCCGGAGGAGAAAGGCGAGATGGCACCGATTTATGGGATGGCGAACTCGCTCCCGTTCCGTGGCGTGATCGACGAGGTGCTCCGCCGCTATCTGGATGCGCTGTATGACTAAAGAGATTGGCACTGAGATTGCTCGGTATAATTCTTGTGTGCAGGGGTACACAGCGACCGAGGCGGCTTTAGACAAACTTCGGCGCGCTCAAGCGATGGGCGTGCGCGAACTGATTGAAACTCTGGAGCAGATGGGACGGCTTCCCGAAGATACCGACCCAAAACTCTTTTTGCCCCTCGCAGACCACACCTCTGAAGAAGTGCGCGTGTTGGCGGTCAAGAACCTTGCCAAGCTACGCAACCGCGCCCTGCTGGAGTACTATACTCAGCGCGCCCACTCAGAAACCTCGACCTTAGTTCGGCGGGAATGGGTTTCGGCGATTGGGCGATTGCGACATCCCGATGCGATTGGCTCGCTTCAGCAGTTTTTGTCAGATGAAGACCCGAAGGTGGTCTTGCAGGCGGTGCGTGGACTGTTAGTGTTTCAAGACCGTCCCGAAGTCAAGGAAGCACTTCAATCGCTTTATGACCATCCCAGCGAACTGATACGCAACGCACTTCGACTTCACAGGCTCCGCAACCGTACCCAACCCGTGAGCGACCCTATACGCTCGCCTGAATGGCTCCATAATGTGTTGGTCAACGCCGATGTGTTGGAAGCCTTACGCTATGTTCCTGATGAGTCAGTGCATCTGACCTTCACTTCACCGCCCTACTATAATGCACGCGACTACACTCTCTACCAGAGCTATGAGGAGTATTTGGAATTTCTCGTGGCGGTCTTCACGGAGGTGCATCGTATCACGAAGGAGGGACGCTTCTTCGTGCTGAACACTTCACCCGTGCTTATTCCACGCATGAGTCGCCAGCATTCCAGCACGCGCTACCTCATCCCCTTCGACCTACACCCGCGTATCACCCAGATTGGGTTCGAGTTCGTTGATGACATCATCTGGGTAAAGCCCGAACCGAGCGCCAAGAACCGAAATGGCGGTTTCTTTCAACATCGTAAGCCCTTAGCCTACAAGACCAACTCGGTGATCGAGTATGTGATTGTCTACCGCAAACAAACCGACAAACTCATCGATTGGAACATCCGCCAATACGATGAGGAGACGATTGAGGCAAGTCGCGTGGTGGGAGATTACGAAAAGACCAATCTTTGGCGAATTGCACCTGCTACTGACACAATCCATCCTGCCGTATTCCCAGTGGAACTCGCCGCGCGTGTCGTACAGCTCTACAGTTATCGTGGCGACCTCGTGTTCGACCCCTTCGCAGGACGCGGCACAGTGGGTATCGCCGCCTCCAAACTGGGACGCTACTACCTCCTGACCGAAAAAGACCCAACCTATGCCCAGTACGCAAGGCGATTACTGAGCGAGGGAAATCTGTTCTGTGAAAAATCGGTTCAGATGCTTTCGTTGGAAGAATTCGCCGAACTCTGCATTAGAAATCAGCGATGACCATAACTCAAGCCGCTACCCTGCGCATCATTCGGAAACTTATCAAAGGTGAAGACTATCGCTCCGAAGTGCTTACCCTTATCAACACACAGTTTCTGGACTACGCAATCGGTTTCTTTAAACGGGTCGTCGATGCCAAGTTATACAATCAGAGTCTTGATTTAGAGTGGTACCGCCAAGAGATGCTCGCTGAAAGCCTCTCTAAAGATGAGATTGCTACTCACGCAGGGCTGAACCTCAAAACAATTCAAAACATCTATGGCAACACTCGCAAACAGACCGTCATCGATGTGTCTACTACTCACTACGAGACTCTCGTCACCCTGCTGGATGAGTTGACAAGCAATCAGGACGAAATAGACCTAACGCTGACGATCAAATTCAAGGGCGTTTCGGTCGACCTGAATATCAGTGAGAGTCTACTGGTTATCAACGCTTTGGCTGTCAAGCGGGCGGCACTGCGAGGGAGCGTGTGGAGTACCGTCGGGAAACAGGTCGAAAAACCCCTCATGAAAGTTCTCTGCCAACTCCACGAAGTACCGCCGGAGTATTATGACCAGTCGCGACTCACCGAAAAGCACGAACGGGAGATCGACTTTTACTTATTCGATGGGGAAGGAAAACCCTACCGGTGTGAGGTGAAGCTGATGGGGCGCGGGAACCCCGAAAGCGCTGACGCCACAGAGGCACGGGATACCCAAATTTTTATTGCTGACACACTTTCAGAGTCTGTCAAGAATCGTTTAAATAGTAAAGGAGTACTCTGGGTTGAGTTGAAAAACCCTAACAACCTCTCCCAGTTCCAGAGCGTCTTGGTAAAGTTAGGCATTCCCTACACAGTACCCCCCAACTTCGAGACGGCACTCGAGACGATTCTTCAGCAGATGCTATCTGAAGGTGAAGCGGATGATAGTCGTGCGTGAACGCACCGAGACACTCCCGCCCTATCAGGTACAATTCAGCCGATGGTGCACTCAGCGCGCTTTGCGGTGTCCACTCGGGGCAACGACGACATGGTGGACATCACCGGTCTGGTCGAGCAGGCGATACTGGAAAGCGGAGTATTGAACGGCATCGCAACGGTGTTCGTGGTCGGCTCCACGGCGGGCGTCACGACGATAGAGTATGAGCCGGGCTTGGCAGAAGACATGGCGCGCGCGATGGAGCGAATTGCCCCCCGCGATGCGCCCTATGCCCACGAGGAACGGTGGCGCGACGACAACGGACACTCGCATATTCGGGCATCGCTTCTGGGTCCCTCGCTCACAGTGCCGATAGTGAACGGGCAGATGGTCATCGGCACTTGGCAACAGATTGTGCTGGTGGATTTTGATACGCGCCCACGCAACCGCACGGTGCATGTGCAGGTATTGGGCGAATAACTAACAGCAGATTCGTTGGGCGATGCGCTCGCGCCACGCCCGCACGAGACGGTTCGGCATCCAAGGCGCTCGTAGAAAGAGAGTCCCAATCGCAAAGGCACGCGCTCCCAAATCCCACAACTCTTCCAAGTCGCGCAGGGTATAAATCCCGCCCCCTGCAATCACGGGCAGAGAGGTCTGGCGCACGAGATTCGACACCGCCTCACGCACCATCGGACGGATTGGTTCGCCCGAAACGCCACCCCCACCCAGATTGGCAAGCGGTGAGGGCTGATCGGGGAAGACCATCCGCCACGGCACCGCGTTGATGGCATGAACCGCCTCTACGATGCCTTCCAGCGCCTGCGCCATCTCCACATAGGGCTGGTCGTAGCCGACTTTCACAATCAGCGGGTGCCCTGCCTCAGCAAGCGCTTCGGCAATCGCTTGATTGTGGCGCACGGTAGAGCAGTGTTCCACATTCGGGCACGAGGCGTTGAACTCAACGGCGTCGATCGTCAGCGGACGGAGTTTCTCGGCGAACTGGTGCGCCTCTTCCACCGTTTCGGGGAACACCGACACGATGGTCGAGAGTTGCATTCGGCGCATTCGGGGATAGCAAGTGCGTATCCACCAGTCGATTCCGGGGTTCGTTAGCCCGACGGCGTTGACCGTGCCCTTCGGGATGAGCCGCACACAGCGCCATGGGGCATACCATCGCAGATTACCTCGGCGGGGATGGAGCGTGAGCGTTTTGACGACGATTGTAAAATCGTGGGGGTTGAGGATGCCCAACCAGCGCAGGGGATATTCCCACCACCACCCGCGCCCGTCAAAACCCAGCGCACCACTCCCCGTGAGGAACTCCAGCTGCGCGCCGTTCGAGAGCCTAATCACGGCAGAAGTATACCTTTGGGTGGACACCAAGAACTCGTAGGTCTTTTGCAACAGGAAGGACTGATTATAATAGTACCAGCGACTGAGCATGAACATAAGGAGAACAGGAATCTCGAACCAAGAGAAGAACTCAGTAGTGAACCAAGGCACTACCACCAAGTTAGGTGCTGAGATCCTGTTGCGGAGGGATAGAAATGCTCTGGGTTAGATGGAGGTACCTCTCTAAGAAAACGACCAACTGTTCTGGTGCTTCGGGAGATAGGTTATGACATCCGAAACAGTCCGCGCCCTCATCCAAGCAGGAGAGTCGATTGATGTCGAGTTCAAAGGGGAAGAGCGCAAACCTCTCTCAGACGATGAGTTGGTCGAGGCGGTGGTCTGCCTCGCGAATCGGACATCGCGGAAACCTGCTTGGCTTCTGATTGGGGTTGAAGATGATGGACGCATTACAGGCGCCCGCCCTCGACACGAAGCGGATAAAACCGATTCGGTAAGGCTGGCAGCGCTTATTCAGAACCGCACGAGACCATCGGTTAGCCCCCGTGTGTTCATCGTCCCGTTACAAGAGAAGGAGGTCATCGTCATTGAAGTGCCACCGATGTACAGTCCTGTTGGCACCACAGGTGGCAAGTATCTGCGTCGGGCATTGGGTGGCGACGGTAAGCCTTGCTGTGTGCCGATGTTCTTCCACGAAATGCATGCTCAACAGGCTGATCGCGGTGCCGAGGATTATTCCGCCCTCATACTCCCCAACGCCACTTGGGATGACCTCGACCCGCTGGAGTTCGAACGCTTTCGTCGCAGTATCCGTGAACATCGCGGAGATAGTGACCTTCTGAATCTTTCGGATTTGGAACTTGCCAAGGCATTAGGCGCGGTAGAAGCGAATGGAGAAGCCCGTCATGTTCGCGTGCTGGGCATGCTCCTATTCGGTAAAGAGGAGGCACTGCGGAGGCTTTTACCCACCCATGAAGTCGCTTTCCAAGTGCTTGCAGGTCAGAGCGTCTTAGTCAACGACTTCTTCCGCTGGCCGCTTCTGCGTGCGATAGAGGAATGCCAAAGCCGCTTTTCCGCCCGCAATCAAGAGCAGGAGATTCTTGTTGGGCTTATCCGAGTCGGCGTGCCAGATTACCCCCCTGCAGCGTTCCGCGAGGCGTTAGCGAACGCGCTCATTCATCGCGACTACACTCGGCTCGGCGCAGTCCATGTTCAGTGGCATGAAGACCACCTCCAGATTTCCAATCCGGGTGGCTTTCCTGAGGGCGTGCGCCTCGATAATCTTCTCGTCACGCCGCCCCGACCACGCAACCCACTGCTTGCCGATGCCTTTAAGCGGGCAGGGCTTGTAGAACGCAC
The DNA here is from genome assembly GCA_046718995.1 of Fimbriimonadales bacterium. GTDB lineage: Bacteria > Armatimonadota > Fimbriimonadia > Fimbriimonadales > GBS-DC > CAKZQI01. Next base: position 9,101 of record JBDNDR010000006.1, on the reverse strand, counting down.
CGCTCGAGGAATTGACACCATTTTTTATGAACAGCTGCGCAACGGACGCCCCGCTCCTTCCTACGAGCGAAGCAACGAGACGGCTGTAGTGGTTGTTTTGCCCGGTGGACAAGCCAATTTAGAATTTGTGCGCTTGCTTATTGAGGAGACGCGCGCTGGGCGCGACTTGCGCCTCGACGAACTGCTCATCCTGAATGCACTTTGGCAGGGGCGACGGTTCACCACTGAAGAGGTCGCTCTGCTGACTCAAAAGCCAGAGAGTGAGGCGCGCTCCGTCCTTAACCGCCTCATGGAGATGGGATTGATCGAGGCACACGGTGAACGTAAGGGGCGTACTTGGCACCTCTCAGCCGCTACCTATCGACGACTGGGGCTGACTGCGGCATATGTCCGCCAACGTGGATTCGAACCGCTTCAGCAGGAACAACTGGTACTGCAGTATGTAGAAAAGCACGGACGCATTACCCGCCGTGAGGCAGCGGAGCTGTGCCAACTGTCTCTAGGTCAGGCGTACCGACTGCTTGTGCGCTTAACAAATGAGGCGAAACTCACACGACACGGAACCAAGAAAGGAGCTTGGTATGAGCGCCGCGTGTAAAATAACCGCGTGCGGTTATCAAATAACCGCACGCGGTAAAATAACCGCAAATCCTAAGAAGCTAAAGCACGGTAAGTGAGTGGCTGACGGTCAAGATTGGAGAGATTGGCTGACCTAATAGACCACTCTTTTCCCTACAAGGGGTCAGGCGTCGAAGGGCGATTTTTACACAACCTTCACCCCAACCGAAGCGCCTATGGAAACACAGAATCTATCTCATAACCTTCCCTACTCCTGATCGCAGAACGGGGCATAGACGGAAGCCTCTGGGAAGGGGATTTTGGGGCAGAAGAGTGAGGGTTTCACCGTGCCCTGACACTGATTGATGCGCGGGTAGCGGTTCGCCTTGTACCACTTGCTATGCCCATCAAAGAAGAGTAGGGTCGTCCCACCGTTGTGTGTGATGGTGGGGCAGTCGACCGCTCCCCCGTAGGCGAACGCCCAGAAGTAGCCATCGTTGAGAGTCTGCTGTTCATCTATCAGCATCGCGAACTGGCTGGCACGCTCGACCACCGCTTCAGGAATGTAGCCAGCGACTGCATTCATAGAGTAGCTCAGCCCCTTCTCTTGCCCGCGCTTGTCGGAAGGGCAGATGTAGATGTCGGGGTTCTTGACATAGGTGTAGAGCGCTCCCCTCTGCACCCCGCCGAAGAAGCGCCAAATCGGGCTGACGGGCGAGTTCTCTGGGTCGCCTGCCTGCGTCACAATCGTAAAGCACGGCACCCACTGTCCCAACGAGGTAGACAAGAACCCCGTCATCCAATAGGGCCACCCATCCTCTGTACGCCATCGCCCCGAACAGGTTCCTCCATTTCCTGGACCAGGGTTTTGACCGTCCCAATCGGTGCGGTAGGTTAAAAACGCCAGCCCCAGCTGACGCAGATTGCTCAGACAGGTCGTTTGGCGCGCCTTCTCACGGGCTTGGGCAAACACGGGGAACAGAATCGCCGCTAAAATGGCGATAATCGCAATCACCACCAATAACTCAATCAGTGTGAACGCTCGTATCCTGCGCATGATGTAGCCTCCGAGCAAGACTGTTATAGAGCAGTAATACGATTTGCTCCTCTAAATTCCTTGTTGATATTTCAGATATTGGCGCGCTTTTTTGCGAATACGAGATAGGGCATTATCGACCGCCTTGAAAGAACAGCCCAAGTGATGAGCAATCTGACGGTAGGTCATCTGCTGAGCGAACAGGTGTAAAACTTGGGTTTCCATCGGGCTGAGCTGGGCATAGAATCGGTCATCCAGCACGAGGCTCTGCTCACGCTCTATCAGCTGCTCCAGAGGGTGGGGGGCAGGGTCGCCAATCTGCTCTAACCAAGGGACGGGCGAGTCGCCATCGCCAATCGGGGTGAAGATAACCGGAGGGATACGTTGCGCTTGCTTGAGTGCCGACAGGATCTGCCGACGGACACACAAGCGAGCGAACGCACCGAACGAGGTGTTGCGCGTGCAGTCAAACCGTAGGATAGCACCCCACAGGGCAATCATCCCAATCTGCTGGAGGTCTTCCGACTCGCTCCCCGGCAGATAGAACCCACGCACAACGCTCAACACCAGCGGACGGTACAACTGCAACAGACGCTCCGCCGCATGGTCATCACCCTGCTGTGCCATGCCGACCAGTTCCTTCACATCTCTGCCACTATCATCCCAAGAGACCATCCTCTACGATCACCAGCCTTATTATAATCCAGTTTTAACGCACTGTCCTACCCAAACACAGCAAGAGAGCAGGAAATTCGCACTACAGAGGCGAATTGGCGACTACTATGTATCTGCTGGGCATCGATGTGGGCACTTCGGGTGTGAAGGCGGTGCTGATTGATACGCAGGGGCAAGTCCACGCCTCAGCGAGCGAGTCGTATCCCCTCTACACTCCCAAACCGCTCTGGGCTGAGCAGAATCCCGACGACTGGTGGGACGCCACCTGCAAAGCGGTTCAAACCCTGCTAAAGACAAGCCGAGTTGCTCCCGAAAGCGTTCGTGGCGTGGGACTGAGCGGGCAGATGCACGGCTCAGTCTTCCTGGACGAACACGGCGAGGTCATCCGCCCTGCCCTGCTCTGGTGCGACCAACGCACTGCCGACGAGTGCGCCTGGATTACCGAGTGTGTGGGCGAAGCGCAAGTGCTGGAGACGACCCTCAACCCCGTGCTCACAGGGTTCCAAGCAGGCAAGATTATCTGGCTGAGAAACCATGAGCCAGCCGCTTACGCCCGCGTGCGCCAAGTGCTGTTGCCCAAAGATTACATTCGCTATCGCCTAACTGGCGAGTACGCCACGGAGGTCTCGGACGCCTCGGGCACAGCCCTGTTCGATGTACCCCATCGGGATTGGGCTTATGCGATGTTGGACACCTTAGAACTCCCACGCACATGGTTCCCGAAGGTGTACGAGTCGCCCGAAATCACAGGGCGTGTCCATGCGCGCGCTGCACAAACCACAGGCTTGGCGGAGGGCACTCCTGTTGTTGGGGGTGGGGGCGACCAGGCGGCAGGCGCTGTAGGCACTGGCGTCGTGCGCGAGGGGATTGCCTCGGTAGCGCTGGGCACCAGTGGCGTGGTGTTCGCTCATCTGAACGAGCCGCGCGTCGACCGGGGCTATCGCACGCATACCTTCTGCCATGCTGTGCCCGGCGCATGGCATGTGATGGGCGTGATGCTGATGGCGGGGGGCGCACTCCAGTGGTATCACGATACCTTCGCACCCGACACGCCGTATGAGACCCTGATCGACGAGGCGGTATCGGTGCCACCGGGAGCGGAGGGGCTGATGTGTTTACCCTACCTCTCTGGCGAGCGCACGCCCTATCCTGACCCCCATGCAAGGGGAGCGTTCGTGGGTATGACTCTCGCCCATAAGCGCGCCCATTTCACACGCGCCGTCTTAGAAGCGGTGGCGTGTGGGCTACGCGACTCGCTGGAGATTCTCAAAGCGATGGGGCTACACCTCTCCGAGCTACGTCTCACAGGGGGCGGCGCGCGCAGTGCCCTCTGGCGCCAGATTATCGCCAATACCTTCGGGCAAACTGTCCATACGCTCCAAGCCGAAGAGGGTCCTGCCTACGGCGTGGCGCTCTTAGCAGGAGTAGGCACGGGCGTCTGGCAAAGCGTACCCGAGGCGTGCGAACAGACTATCCGCCTTGCCGATAAAACCGACACCGAGAACGACCTGCGCCAGACCTACGAGCAGGTCTACGCACGCTATCGCCAACTCTATCCGACTCTCAAGCCCTTGTTTTAGGCGAGGCGTTGTCGTTTGTTCCAGCGGCTTATCGGTCTACAATCCGCACGCGCAAGGGTGCCCCATGCATCTCATAGGGCGTGTACATCCCCCACATGTGGGCGGGCAGGATGGTGTATTCGCCGGGCAGTTCGGCACGCACCAGGAAAGAGAGCCAATACTTGTCACCTCGTTGCCACAATCCACGATAGGCAATCGCACGGTCATCGCGCAGCTGGGCTGTGTTATCACTCCACCACGCAGTGCGTAAGAAGGACTCCGTATCCAGCGGTGCGAACCCTCCAGCATAGGGTATCTCTAACACACTGTACTCGAACCAACTCAGTCGGGGCGGGAATATCACTTGGGTCTCCACGCAGAGGAGTGCCCCTGCAGGGATGGGTTCGTTGGCTCCCACGAGGCGCGGTTCCTGCGTCCGTTCATCCAGCAGATAAAGGCGCGTCTGTACATCGGTTGGGCGTCCCGCTCTGCTGATGGGAACAGCATAGCGCAGGACGACCGTCACCAACGGCGTGGCTCCTACGGCACGAACCTGTAGGGTGTTTTCGCCGGGACGAAGCCGTCGACTCAAATCTTGTATCACTGGCGAAGCGCGCTCATCACTGACACGCACGGTTCCCAAAGCCTGACCGTTCACCGATAGTTCCAGCGTGCTTGGAGGACGTCGCCGCGCTTGGGGAGGCAGTGAGCGATTGTACTCCAAAAGCGCCTGAACCCCCATCGCCACATCGCGTGAGGTGTATCGGTATCGGTTCTGAAGCTGGATAATGAGCATAAGGGCGGTCTTATCCTGCAGTTCACGGTAGCGTGCCTCGGAACCGAACAGCGGTACAGCTAAAGGCTCACTGCGGGCGAGTGCCTTCAGCGCAAGGGCTTGTATTTCTGGTGCCTGCCACGCCCAGCTCCGATCGGGTTCTTCGGGGAATGCCCAAGCTATCCCTTGCCCATCCTCCGTGCGTCTCTGCATCATACGGTTCCACAAGTCACGGACGGCGGCTTCCCTGCGCAACTCCGGGTACCAGTTTAGAAGCGCAATCAGAGTGTCCCACTGTGTGGGCTGGTCGTTGACTTGGGAGAGTTTCTCGAGCGCTGTAGGTAAGTCCGCTCCCAATGACTGGGGCTTCTTTTCCAGTTCCGACAACACACGCAGTCCATAGGCAACTTCGCGTGCCAGTTGTTTGTAGAAATAGTTATCTTGACCCTGTGTCGGCAGTTCCGCTACTAAGAGGCGTTTAATCCCATCTTCCACCATTCGACGCAGGGCGTCCATGCCGCGCAGATAGAGGTATTCGGGAACATTAATCCCTGCCAGGCGTGCTTGGTGGAGACCGTCCATCACATAAGCGGTGAGCCAAGGTGTTACCTCGCCATCGCCCCACCATGTCCAGCCTCCAAGATTGTTCTCCAACTCGCGCAGACGCTCGATTCCCTTGTTCACAGTGCTCATGATACGCCTGCGTTTCTCATCGGGCACCGGCGTCCCCTCTGCCTCTATGGCACGAAGCCACAGAGCTGGCGGTAGGAACTGGCTGACTGTCTGTTCCGCGCAGAGGTGTTCATAAGAGAGCAAGTAGTCCACCCAGTCGCCCAGCAAGGCAGAGAGGTTGGGATAGGTGCGCAGTTCCAGTCGGCTGAGGTCTAACCGCGCTTCGGATGGGAGGTTCAGCGTGAAAGTCGCTTCCTCCGCCACGCGCTGGGTGCTGATAACGCTTTGATAGAACACGGCAGGTTTCACAAGGAGCGAGCGCTGTTCCGAGTCGCTCAGGTTGGTTCCCTCAGCGCGCGCCGACACCGTGAACTGTTGCGTGCCCGGCGTCTTGGCGATATAGTCCCATCGCACGGGTTGCGTCCCGCGTGCTGGTACGGTTGTCCGCGCCGTGTAGGTGTTCTCTGGGGTGCGCAGCTCCACGAGTACAGTGCGTGCTTGGTCTGTGTCGTTGCTGACGAGCGCGCTCAGCTCGGTGCGGTCGCCCTCTATCAGCCACATCGGCAGGCGTAGGCGCACCATGAGGTCTTTCGCCGCTTTTACCGTGGTTTTGGCGTAGCCGACTTCGGTGCGTGCCGTGTGCCCTATGGCAGTCAGTCGCCACTCGGTGAGGCTATCGGGCAGACGGAACTCCGCACGGGCGATGCCTTGCGCATCGGTCTGGAGCGTTGGAAGCCAGAACGCGGTATCGGGGAAGTCGCGTCGTGGGGTCTCTGCCTCGCCCTTATCGCCCTGCAGAGCGAGCCACGGCGCCGAAAACTCGGTATTGACCTTGTTCCATCGGAGGGTGTAGAAGGCTTTGTGGATGAACTGGGGGGCATCTTCACGGATGGCGTAAAGGCTCTCATCCACCACTGCCAGCGAGAGTTCCGCGCGTACGGGTCTGCCCTGAGCATCTTGCACACGCACTTCGGCACGCACAGGGTCGCGAGGCTGGTAGCGCGCTTTGTCGGTACGCACACTAATCTGGAGTTCGCTACGCTTCCAACCGACGCGTATCGGAACCGTGCGCTGGTACATGCGTTTCTGGTACACCATGCAGACGCTCACGACCGCTGAGGGAACCTGCTCGGCAGTAAGAGGGAGCGCGACCCGTGTGAGGGTGCCCCGACTCCGCACGATTTGCGAGCGATAGAGCCGGTCGCCCTCGAGTGTGATATAGAACACGGCATCTCGCGCCCGGCTCCGAATGGCGAGTTCAACCTGCTCGCCCGGCTCATAAAAGCGCTTTTGGGTGCGTACCTCCAACAGTCCCTTGCCATAGTCGGAGGGGGTATCTGCCCACCACGCGTCTTGAATCACCCAGACGAAGTCCTCCGCACGCGCGACACGGTTTCTCGGGTCGGCAGTTTCAATCTGGATGAGCCAGTCGCCGGGTCGGTGCGGCGTGAACGCTATGCGGGCGACTCCCTCGGCGTTCGTGCGCACCGTCCCGGACGCGTGCCTCACAAGTCGCTGACTACGCCCCTGCCAGAGCTGTTGGCCCGCTGTCCACTGGAGGGTAGCTTGCACGGGTCTGCCTGTACGGACATCGCGCACGCGTACGGTGTATTCAAAGGGTGTACCTACCTCGCCGAACCAGCGTCCCGCTTCGTATTGGATGAGCCACTCGCTGGGCGCAATCTGGAATCGTGTGGTGCCTTTCGCCGCTTCACGCCCCTGAGTGAACGCTTCCACCCTCACCACGAACGGCACAGGCACGGTGGTCGCATCCATGATGTCCAACAACCGCGAGGCTGGGATGCGAAGCGTCAGTCGTCCCCGCGCATCGGTGCGGTGGGTCTCGACATAGACGGGCGTGCCGTAGTCACTGCCTCCCCACTCCGATTTGGAATACTCTTCGTCGCCCTCTATAATAGCGCCCTCGTGCTGGTAATAAACCGGTTGACGCAGGATGCTCACCGTCAACTCGGTATTCGCTACGGGCAGTCCGAAGTAGTACTCGGTGCGAATCTCTAAGGCGACCGTTTCGTGGCTCAGGTAGAGCTCGTCGTCCGAGCGCACCTCCACCCGAAGATTGGGCTTTCGATAGGCAGAGACAGGGACTTCGTTTGATGCCACAATACGGTTCCCGATATAAGCCCAAATCGTGTAGAACCCTGTGGGGTCATCGGGCTGGGTTGTGAACTCCCCGTGGAACGAGGCGAACTCGTTCAGTGTGAGCGTCTTCTCCAGAATGGTCTCGTTGCTGGGATTGTCGACCACGAGGCGAATAGGTGTACCCGCACGCAAGAGCTGATAGCCCTCAGCCGTCCTTTGGCGGAGTATCCCCTTGAAATGGATGGTCTGTCCCGGACGATAGATGGGGCGTTCTGTGTAGAGCGCGCCTGTGATTTGGCTCAGCCTGTTATCGGGATACTGGTCATGATAGGTTTGCTCACCAACCCACTGGAGTAGTCTTCCTGTGCGAGGGTGCTGAGCCACGAGATACGCTGTCCCTTGAGGCTGGAGACGAACCAGTCCTTGCGCATCGCTCCGTGCTTGGTCTTTGAGCGCCGAGTCTGCATCGCTTTTTGTACCCATCTTCACTTGGCTGATAGTGATTCCAGAGACAGGTTGACCTGTACGCAGGTGGGTACACCAGACCTCCGTTTGGTCAGGCGCACTTTTGGAAATCAACCCGACCGAAGAGACCGAGACCAGCAGCGGGCGTACGATGGAGTTTGAGCGCAACTCCACCAGATAGGTGCCCTCTTCTAAGCGGGGCAAATCCAAGTATTGGGTGAACATGCCCTCTACATCGCGCCCACGCACCGGGATAGTCTTTTCTTCTATGAATGTCAGATAGGGGCTTAGGTTATCCAGGTAATGATTCCACCGGTGTATCCCTTCCCACCAACCGTAGCGTACCTGACTCAGAGAAGAGAGCACATGATAACAGCGGGGATTATGCGGTTCGATCTGAATAGCGAAGAGGCGCATCTGATAACGGTCGTTTTTCAGGAACCCGCGAACCCCAACCCGAAGGGGCTCATCAGGGAGATAGACGGATTGTGGATGAATAGAGTCCAGGAACTCGCTATAAGGACGCGCCCAAAGATCCATCGAGAGCGTCTCGCCCGCCCTAAGGCTGACCTTCCGCCCGTATCCCCAATCATTTGGGCTGGTAGCAGGTGTTAGGGTATGAATCCTCGCCTGACACTGTATGACATAGTCGCCGGCAGGAATCCCACGAAGTTGGAACCGCCCTTGCGAGTCGGTATAGATCTGCCAGCGATAGGGTGTCCCGTATTGGCGTTCGATCCAGCCTTGTTGGTTCGCTAACGGTTGCTCCTCAAAAAGACGCTCACTGGTGATTTCCAGCATTGTATTCGGGAGCGGTTTCATCGTATATTCCGAGTAAAGCGTTCCTGTCAGGTTGGCGGTCGGCAGTGGGACACTACTCAGCTCCGCTAACCCATACAGCTGGAACCCCCCAAGTAGAAGGATAGCAATCCCTGCCATCCAAAGCTGTCTTGCGCTCATGGTATTACCTCCCAAGTTCACCGAATATCTGACGAATCCTCTACAAAGTGGTTTCTCATGATAAAAACCTTTGCTCCTGTTAGACGCACGATCAGTGGAGACCTTTTCGCATGGAAAACCGTCGACTCAGTTTTGTGAGACTCCAAGTTTGCCGAATAAGCTGAAGTTCCTATCAGATAATTTCGAGATGAATCTGCAGGAATCGCAGTGTGTGAGTGGAAAACCCCGCCTATGCCACAACTACGAAGAGACGCCGACTCGGTCTGGAAAGATACCCTCCAACGCTTCTTCCCTGAGTTCC
>JBDNDR010000059.1:0-9217 GCA_046718995.1 Fimbriimonadales bacterium | reverse complement strand
AACCAGCCCAGCCGCTCAGACGGCTCCAGCGGCGAGGCTAAGCCCCAGAGCAACCCTCAAAATGCACCGCAGGGTGGCGAAAGCGATGTCTTCCGCAAAAAGGGGGGCGGGAACTCCAACCGCAACAACCAGGAACGCACCGACCGCTCACCCAACCAAGATGACCGCCATGGCGGGCGCGTGCCGCTGGAGGGACGACAAGTTCCGTTGGAAGGGCGTCGTGTGCCGCTGGAAGGGCGACGCATCTTCCCCGATCAACGCCCTGAACCGAATGTTCCCATCCCGCTACGCGAGGGCAACCTGCCCGCTTTAGTACGCCAAGTGGAGGGCGTTGACCCCAACCGCTATCGCGACCGATTCGTGATTCTCCCTATCTATCCTGAACGCCGTTACTCAAGTCGGTACTACTATGTAGAATATCGGTTCGGAAACATTCGCTTCAGTTACTACTACTACAGCGTCCAGCCCGAGCCGTACTTAGTGTGCTTTGCACCGTACTACTATTACTACCCGCTCCCGCCGTTCGTGATGGCGCACCGCGTGATTTATTCGCCTCCTGCCCGCAGGATCGTCGTAGAGGTGCCCGTCTTTCTGGATGCGCCTTACTATCTGGAGCGTTCCGACCCCAACTTCAACTGGGAGCAGAGGGAGCGGCAACAGGTGCTCAACGACCTGCGCGCGATGTGGCTCCTGCGTGACCCCTCCATCCTCCAGCGGTATGTGCGCCCTGGTAGCCAGATTGCCGTCTACTTAGATGGACGCTACGCCTACTCCGTGCCTGCCGAAGACTATACCGAGATGACCCGCGATGCGCTGATGGCGGTCAAGACCGAGCAAATCCGTTTCACGCGGGTCACCAAGCGTGGCGAGAACGAACTCATCTTCCGTGGGGAGCATCGGTATATCGACGACGCTACGGGCAACCTGCGGGTGGTGTATATCTCCTACACGCTGGTCAAGGTAGACGGACGCTGGTACATTAGTGAGGTCGGTTCGTCGGCGAATCCGATTCGCTAAAACGCGACGCTCACGCCCTTACAAGCATCAGGTACTTTAGCTGCTGGCTTGGATAATTGCGTCCATTTCATCTAAGGCGCGTCCTGTGCCGAGCGCCACGCAGGAGAGAGGGTCATCCGCCACATAGACGGGGATTTTGGTGGCATGCTCCAGCAGGCGGTCAAAGCCTTTGAGGAGTGCGCCACCCCCCGTGAGTACGATGCCCCGCTCGATGATGTCGGACGCCAGTTCGGGCGGGGTCTCTTCCAGCACCGAACGCACCTTTTCCACAATCTGGTTCACTGGCTCAGCGAGGGCGCTCCTGACCTCTTCCGAATGGATTTCAACGGTGCGGGGCAAACCCTCCACAAGGTCGCGCCCTCGCACCTCCATGGTGAGCTCTTGGGGCAGGGGATACGCCGAGCCGATGCGGATTTTGATTTCCTCAGCGGTGCGCTCGCCAATCATCAAGTTGTAGGCGTGGCGCACATGGCGCATTATCGCCTCATCAAACTTATTGCCTGCCACACGGATACTTCGGCTAATCACAATCCCGCCCAGCGAGATGACCGCGATGTCGGTCGTGCCCCCGCCGATATCGACGACCATGTTCCCACCGGGCTGGCTGATGGGTAGCCCCGCGCCGATTGCGGCAGCCATCGGCTCTTCAATCAGGTGGACTTCGCCGGCGCCCGCTTCTTTGGCGGCTTGAAGCACGGCTCGGCGTTCGACATCGGTTGCGCTGGAGGGCACACAGACCAACACGCGCGGGCTGAACAGCCGACGCTTGCCCAGTACCTTATTAATCACATAGCGCAGCATCTCCAGCGTGATGGTGTAGTCGGCAATGACGCCGTTGACGAGGGGTTTCACCGCCGTGATGTTGCCTGGTGTGCGCCCCAGCATCAGGCGTGCCTCTTCGCCCACCGCCAGCACTTTACCCGTCGGTTGCGAGATGGCAACCACCGATGGCTCTCGTAGGACAATCCCACGCCCACGCTGATAGACCAGCAGGTTCGCCGTGCCTAAGTCTATACCCAGTTCTGTGTTCAGCCGAAACAGCCCCATAGATTCCTCTACGATTCAACGAGCGGGGACGCCAGTGCGTAGGGGACGACCCGCGCAATCTGGGCACCCAGCGCCTGCAGTTTAGACTCTAAATTTTCATACCCACGGTCAATATGGATGACCTCTTGGATTTCCGATTCGCCTTCGGCAGCCAGTGCGGCGACCACGAGTGCTGCGCCACCGCGTAGGTCGGTCGCTCGCACACGTGCGCCGTGCAGTTTCGCCACGCCCCGAATCATGATAGCGCGCCCCTCAGCGACGATGTCGGCGCCCATCCGCTTGAGCTCGGGCACATGCTGGATGCGATTTTCGTAGATGGTCTCGCGCACCATCGAAGCGCCCTGAACGCGGGTCAGGTAGGCACACATCGGCTGTTGGAGGTCGGTGGGGAATCCGGGGTAGGGCATCGTGCGAATGTCCAACGCGCCGAGCGGGTCTTGAGCGCGGATACAGACTGTGTCTTCGCCCTCGCGCACCTGCACACCCGACTCGCGCAGCTTTGCCAAAAGGGCATGCAGATGCTCTGGGATGACCTGCTCTAAGGTGATTTCACCGCGTGTGATAGCGCCAGCCAGTGCGAAGGTACCTGCTTCCAGTCGGTCGGGAATGACCTTGAACTCCACTTGGGGCTTGAGTGCGTTCACGCCCTCGATGTAGAGCGTGCTGGTGCCTGCACCCTGAATGCGTGCGCCTGCTGCGTTGAGGAACTCCGCCAAGTTGACCACTTCGGGTTCCATCGCCGCGTTCTCTATCACGGTCAGTCCACTGGCATAGACCGCAGCGGTCATCAGCTGCTGGGTTGCCCCGGCGCTGGGCATATCTAAATAGATTCGTGTGCCCATCAGCCCCAGCGTCTGGGCGATGTAGAGGTTCTCTTGCTGTTCAATCTCAGCACCCAGCGCACGCAAGCCGTTGATATGAAAATTAACGGGACGGCTCCCGATTTGGCACCCACCGGGATGGGGCATACGCGCATAGCCTAAGCGTGCGAGCAAGGGACCGAAAATGTAGAACGACGCCCGCATCCGATTCACCAGTGCTGGGTCAGGGCTGGCACTATGGAGATGGCGCGTGTTCATCAAAAGAGACGATCCCTGCCACTTGCACGAGACGCCCAGCCCTTCCAGCAGGCGTGTCATCGTGCGAATATCTTCGATATCGGGTACATTCTGCAGGAGAACCTCCCCTTCTATCAAAAGCGCACCTGCCATCAAGGCGAGCGCGGCGTTCTTGCTTCCACTAATCCGTACTGAGCCGTTCAAAGGTGTCCCGCCGACGATTTTGTAGCTCTCCAAAGGTCTATTCCTCCTTGCGCGTGGCAATGCCTCCTGCAAACGCAATTATACCCAGCCAAAACGGGAACCTCTGCGGGATTATTAGGTACACTTTACTGTTGAAGGGGGCATATAGCCAATGTTCAAGGCAATGGCACGATTATGGAGATACCTCGTCGCATGGGTGACGGGCAAGGTGGAGGATATTGAGAATCCTGAGATCCTACTGGATCAAGCGCGCCGCGAGATGCAGGAGACCTTAGCCCGCAACCGTGAGCGCGCTATCCAAGCCATCACTCAGAAGAACCTTTTACAAGCCGAAGTGGACAAACTGGAGCGTACCGTACGCGACCTGGAGCGCAAGACCGAACTAGCGCTCCAACAAGGCAAGCGCGACCTCGCCCTACAGATAGTGCGCGAGAAAAAGGCGCAGGAACAGGCACTCGAATCCCTACGAGCGTCTCTCCAACAAGCGACCGAAACCGTAGAGGCGGTCAAACTGGCGATCCGTCGCCAAGAGGAAGAGGTGCGAGTCAAAACCGCGCAGGCACTCGCTCTCAAAGCCCGCTGGAAGCAAGCCCAAATACAGACCGCTATCAACAAGGCGTTGGAAGGGATCTCGGTAGAGAACTTGGAGTCGTCATGGAACTCGGCGGAACAGCGCATCCAGCGCGCAGAAGCCGAGGCGCTCGCACGCCAAGAGATGGCGTCCCAGAGCCTACAAGGACGCATCACCGCGCTCCAAGACGCCCAGATTGACACCGAAGCCGAAGAGGAACTGAGCCGCATCGAGCAACGCTTGGGTCTCAAGCAGGCTCCCGAAGCGTCGGTCAGCGCCAGCACGAATGCGGTGGACGATGCCGATGTGCTCAAGGAACTTGAGGAACTGGAACGCAAACTGCAAGCCCAGCAAGGAGACGCGTCATCAAACCGTGAGGGAAGTTAAGAGGCTCATCGGGCTATGGTTCGCAGTGGCGGGGCTGAACCTCGCCTCTGCCCAACAGCCGACGGTCTTTTTCGGGGCGCACCTCCACTCTCAGGTACGCGCCGACTCGCAAACGACCCGCTGGAACTGGTACGACGACTTGGCACGCCATTCGGTGGCGTTTCTGCAAATCTACTTGGAGCCGGGCTACGGTGCCTATATCGCTCAGCGCCTGCAGAATGTGGCGGGCGACCGAACCCGCACCGCCTTAGATGAAGCCTATGTGGAACGGATTGGGGGGTGGCGAGTTGGCAAGTTCTATGCCCCGTTCGGCGCAGGCACTCTGCTGAACGAGAGTGTCGTTGCCGTGCAGTCGCCGACCCAGTTCGCCATCGCCAATCTGCCGATGCGTGTCGCCTACCTGTTCAACGGGGACGACCGCCAGCAGGGGGTCTATGTGCGTGTCGGCACCGAGAACGGCGGCGCCTCGGTCGGTGTCGGGCGACACTTTGCAACCGACCCGCACGCGCTGGCAGTCCTTTTCCTACCTGAGCGGCGGCGAGACCCCAAAGGGTATGAGCTCCTCTATGGTGCCGACTGGCGACCGCCCCTTATGGAGCGTGCAATCCAGTTAGAGTGGGTCTACGGTGAGGGCAAAGGGATGCCGACCACCCACTGGTTTAGCCTCGCTTGGCAGATGAAAGACCTGCCCTACCAGCCCGAACTGCGTCTTGCATATCAGACCGCAGGCGAACAGTTGAGTTGGCGTCTCAGCCTCCAACGCGGTCTGGCAGAACGGTTGGCACTCAGCCTCGTGGTGCGTGGCAACCAAGACGAGCTGCAGTTTGTCGCGGTAGGGTTAAGGGGGGAACTGTGATGAGTCTGGGTAAACGGGTTTCACGAATCACCAAAGCCTACATCAATCACCACTGGGAGCGCATTGAGGCGATTCTGGGTGAACAGGAAGCTCGTGCCTCCGCCGAGCAGGAACTCTTAGAAACAGGGCGCCCAACGGAATCGGCTCCAGCCAAGTCCCCTACCCGACCCGCCGAGAGTGAGCTGAGCCGAGCCTATCGAGTGTTGGGGCTACAAGAAGGTGCCGACCTCAACGCCGTGCGCCATGCCTACCGCGACCTTTCCCAACGAAGCGACCCTAACCGATTCCCCGAAGGCACCCCGGAACGTGAGCGCGCCCAGCAAATCCATGAGCATGTGGAACGCGCCTATCAGACCCTGCTCAAACATCTGGATCGCAGTAGCGAACGCTTCCGCAATCTGATGACCGACTAATCACAGAGCAGAGGAGCCGTCCTTACTGGAGTATGTAGTCGACGATTTTCCACTCACCGTTCGCGGGCACCAGATAGACCGACGCATAGCCCGGACTGAGATAACACTGCAAGTGGAACTCCACCCGTTTCGCCTCGGAGGCTTTGGGATGTTTCAGCTCACCAGGGTTGTCCACTACATCGATGAGTTCCACCTTCTCAATCCTACCCCATCGGTAGTTTGCCATATCCACCACCTGCTTGAGGTTGCGTTTCTCTTCGGGGAGCGCCTCTTTATCCAACAGTTTCTCCGCTTCACTCAGTTTGTTCTGCTGGACAGCGACGATAAACTCGGTTGCGGTGCGCAAGTACGCTGGCTTCGTCAACTGGCTGATGAGCGGGACTAAGGAGATGCCTGCAAATGCCAACAGCAGTAGTCCAAAGAGCCAAATCGTCCAGTGTACTTTCCCAGCGTTTCTTCGCATAAGTGAGTTGAACCTCCTAACCAGATGATGGGTATGATTGTACCTGACAGCGAACCCCGAATGGCAGGTGGGGTGGGTGTCCACTTACTGCTTGTACTCCAACCCACCCTCAACGAGCCAGTCGTGTCCAAACCGACGCTGTTGCACTGAGACGACACGCACTGCTTGGGCTACCGTTGGTGCGCCGACGCCTTCAAATGGGGTTGGGGCATCTTGTCCGCCAATCAGGATCGGAGCGTAGAAAAATGCGATGCGGTCTGCGAGCCGTGCCTCCAGCAAAGCGGTATGCACCCGGCTTCCCCCTTCCACCAGCACCCCAATCACCTTACGCTGAATAAGATGGTCTATCACGGCAGTTAGGTCAACGCGTCCGCCCTTCGTCGGCACCGCCACGACCTCCACGCCGCGCTCGCAGTAGGTGTCAGCATGGCTTGGGGCGGGTGCGCCGCAGAATATCACAGTGGGAGCGTGTTGGGTGTTCAGGACCTGGGCGCGGGATGGTGTGCGCAAATGGGTGTCCAGCACCACGCGCAAGGGCTGATTGCGTACCCCGCTGAGCCGTGCAGTCAGCTGGGGGTCATCCTTGAGCACGGTACCCACGCCCACCAACACCGCCCCATGCTCGGCGCGCAGGCGGTGCGCATAGCGTCGTGCCCGCTCGCCGGTAATCCATTTGGAATCGCCCGTATGGCAGGCGATTTTACCGTCCATGCTCAGAGCCGCTTTCAGCGTAATCAGTGGACGCCCCGTGCGATGGCGATGGAGGAACGCCCGATTAAGCTGCTCCAACTCACGAACCAGCGGATGCTCGCTGGGGAGCAGGTCAACTTGGATGCCCGCCTCTCGGAGTTGCTGAAGCCCCTTACCTGCCACTTTCGGGTTCGGGTCTTGCATGCCGACGACCACTCGACGGATGCCCGCATCGATCACGGCGTTTGTACACGGGGGAGTACGCCCATAGTGGCAACATGGCTCCAGAGTCACATAGAGGGTCGCTGAGTGGGCGCGCGCGCCTGCCTGCTGAATCGCAAAGATTTCTGCGTGGGGCGCCCCTGCGAATGGATGGTAGCCCTCGCCAACGAGGGTCTCCTCCTGCACAAGCACCGCCCCGACATGGGGATTCGGCGCAGGGAACCCACGCCGTGCCAAGCGTACCGCCCGCGTCATCCAAGCCACATCACGCTCGGTCAACACCCATCAGCATACCCTATCCCTATGGCATCGTTTCCGAACGCAAACGGCAGGAATCTTGAACAGTGAGTCGAAAATAGGCGATGACGAGGGTGTCTGCTATGAAAACGCATGAGACTTTTCTGACGACGAGTGCGCGGGGACTCAATCACAATCACCCAGCGCTGAAAATGTTCCAAAAAGCGAAGCGATTGGGGATTTGGGACCCGATGGCGATCGACCTGAGCCAAGATATTCAGGACTGGCAACAAGCCGACCCGATTCAACGCGACGGCTTCCTGCGCCTGGTCTCGATGTTCCAAGCGGGCGAAGAGAGCGTCACCTTAGACCTGCTCCCGCTTATCCAAGTGGTTGCCAGTGAGGGACGGATTGAAGAGGAGATGTTCCTGACCTCGTTTTTGTGGGAAGAGGCGAAACATGTGGAGTTTATGAGCCGCCTGCTGAACGAGGTCGCTGGAGTCTCTGGTGAAGACCTCTCCCGCTACCACACGCCTTCCTATCGTGCCCTCTTCTACGAAGCGCTCCCCCAAGCGATGCACCGCCTCACCTACGACGCATCGCCCGTTGCTCAGGCGGAGGCGTCGGTCACCTACAATATGATTGTGGAGGGCGTGCTGGCGGAGACGGGCTACTATGCCTTCTTCCGTTCGTGCAAGGAGCAGGGCATCATGCCGGGGCTGGTCAAGGGTATCGGGAAGATGATGCAGGATGAGTCGCGCCATATTGCGTTCGGGGTCTACCTCCTGTCTCGGCTCATTCACGAGCATGGTGACCCCGTGTGGGAAGCCATCCAAAACCGAATGAACGAGCTGCTCCCCCTGGCGCTGGGCGTGGTTCAGGAAGGGATGGAAGCATATGAGGAACCCCCGTTCGGAATCCCGCTGGAGGAGCTCTTGGGCTACGCCATCAATCAGTACACCCGACGCGAGAACCGGTTGGCACGCGCCCGAAACCTCAGCATCGAGCAACTCTATGATGAGGCGGAAGCCGAAGAGCGCGAATCGGCAGAAATCACCACAGCGGTTATCGGAGGGCAAGCATGAAGGTCATCGCGGTCTTGCCTCCGTCCGAACAGGTTCAGGCGCAAATCACGATGGTGCGTGCCCTCTTTCAGGGACACACGGTCGAACTCGCCACCAACGCCCAAGAACTGGAGCCACATCTGCCCGATAGTGAGGTGCTTATCTCCACTGCCTTCACGCCCATCACGCGTGAGATTCTCCAGAAGGCGGGACGCTTGCGCTTCATTCAGGTAGCAGGTGTCGGCGTTGACCATGTGGACTTGGACACGGCGCGTGAGTTGGGCATCACCGTCGCAGCGGTCACAGGCGCCAACACGGTCAGTGTCGCCGAGCATGTCGTGATGGTCGCCCTGGCGATGATGAAGGGTCTAATCCCTGCCCACAACCTGATGGCGCAAGGTGAATGGTCGCTCCCGTACTGGATTGCCCACGCGCGTGACCTGCAGGGCAAGACGGTCGGCATCGCTGGGATGGGACGCATCGGGCGCGAGGTGGCAGCACGGCTCCTGCCCTTCGGCGTGACCCTCTTCTACTACGATGTGAATCCGCTTGACCCCGATACGGAGGCACAGTTGGGTGTGACCTTTCTGGATTTGGACACCCTGCTTGCCGAGAGTGATGTGGTGTCGCTCCATATGCCCCTCACGCCTGAGACGCGTGGGCTGTTCAATGCGGAGCGCCTGCGCAAGATGAAGCAGGGAGCGTTCCTCATCAACACGGCGCGTGCCGAGCTGGTGGATACGGAGGCTCTCGTGGAGGCGCTCAAGGGGCATCTGGGGGGCGCAGCCATCGATGTGTTCGCGCCAGAGCCTCCGCCTCCTGACCACCCGCTGCTCAAACTCCCGAATGTGATACTCACTCCGCACGGTGCAGGGGTCACCCAAGAAGCCCAGATGCGCATCGCTCAGGGCGTGATTCAGAATGTACTGCGCTTCTTGGAGGGTCGCCCCCTCGCCGATGTCGTGGTGGAAGGCTCGCGGTAAGTTTA
>JBDNDR010000058.1:0-9279 GCA_046718995.1 Fimbriimonadales bacterium | reverse complement strand
GGAGAAGTTGGCGGTTCCACTCCCCCCTCTCTACCTGCGGCGAGGGGCTGGGGGTGAGATATGCTCTCCCCCTCTCTACCTGCGGCGAGGGGTTGGGAGTGAGGTATGCTCTCCCCCTCTCTGCTTGCGGAGAGGGGGGTTGGGGGGGTGAGGTATTCGTTCGCCCCCTCCCTGCCTGCGGAGAGGGGGGCTGGGGGGGTGAGGTATTCGTTCGCTCCCTCCCTGCCTGCGGAGAGGGGCTGGGGGTGAGGTATGCTCTCCCCCTCTCTGCTTGCGGAGAGGGGGGCTGGGGGGGTGAGGTATTCGTTCACTTCCTCCCTGCTTGCGGATCGGGGCTGGGGGTGAGGTTTAACACTCTCCTTATAAAAGTACGCCCGCTCTATCACCCGCCACAAGTACACCGCAGCGAGCAATGCCCCGACCACCACCACAGGCACGATGAACCATCGCCCTGCCTCGATACTGCCCAAGATGAGATACCATTTCGTCACGAAGCCCGCTGTGAGGGGCACACCAATCAGTGCCAGCGCGCACAGAGTGAACGCCACCATCGTGAGGGGCATGCGCCGAGCAACCTGATTCAACTCCTCTATCTGCTCTGCTCCCGTCCGATAAATAAGGTTGCCCACCGCCAAGAAGAGACCCGCCTTAATCACAGCGTGGTTCACAATATGGATGACCCCGCCCATCATGCCGGGAATGTTCAGCATCGCCAACCCCAGCACCATATAACCAATCTGAGCCACCGAAGAGTATGCCAGCATCCGCTTCAAGTTCTGCTGGAAGATTGCCATCAGCGAGCCAGCGATGATAGCAGAGGCGCCTAAGAACATAAAAATCTCCTCCAGCGGAACAACTTGCGACAGGAACGACGGTTTCAGCACACCGAAAAAGACCCGAAAGGTCGTGTAGACCCCCACCTTCGTGGTCAACGACGCCATCAGCGCCGTGACTGCATCGGGCGCATAGGTGTAGGCGTTCGGGAGCCAAGTGTGCAAAGGGAACAACGCCATCTTGACCGACAACCCCAGTGTGATGAACGCCATCCCCACCAGCAAAGTGCGCGAACCGTAGAGCTCCGCCAGTCGTAACCGCAAATCGGGCATGTTCAGCGTGCCCGTAATCATATACAGATAGCCCACTCCAAGCAAGAAAATGGTTGAGGCAATCGTACCGATGATGAGGTAGTTATAACTCGCAAGCAGTGCCTCGCGCCGCCGTCCCACCGCGATCAGTGCATAGCCTGCCAGTGAGGCAATCTCCAAAAACACATACAGGTTGAACAGGTCGGCGGTCGTGACCATGCCCAACAGCCCACCCAGAAACAACAGATAGGCGGAGTAAAAGTAGGGGTGTAAGTTCGGTGCGATGTCGCGCTGGATGCTCCGTTTGGTATAGAGCGTAATCAGTGAAGCGAGACCTGTAATGAGCAAAATAAGAAGTAGGCTCAGCGAATCGACCGCATACTCAATACCGTAAGGGGGTGCCCAGTTGCCCAGCGCATAGCTCACACGCCCTTGCTCCAGTACGGGTGGAACCAGCAGCGTTGCACACCCTCCTGACGCCAGCACCACCAGAAAAGTTAGTCCCCACGCACCCTGACGCACAGGGCACAACACACCGCCTGCAAGCACTACGATAGCCCCTACCAGAGGGATAAGCACATGCAGAATCGGTAGGTGTTCCGTTAGCATCGGGCTAACTTCCACTCCCAGACCTCCCTGCGTCCACTGAGATGGGGTACTCAGTCGTTGGAGCCTCGTTCGCCTGTACCAAACGGCTCAGCTCTGCCTCCTCTATCGTGCCGAAGGCGTTGTAGATACGGATCACCAGCCCCAGCGCAAATGCCGTCAGGCTAATCCCCACCACAATCGCCGTCAAAATCAGCACATGGGGGAGCGGGTTCACATACTGCGCCTGACCTTCCACATACACAGGGGCTGTCCCTCCGCTCACTTTGGAAGTCAAGATAAAGAAGGTGTAGACCCCCGTCTGGGCTAAGTTGAGACCAATCACCTTTTTGATGAGATTGCCCTTCACGATGGTCATATAAAGCCCCAGCACGAAAATCAGCATGCTGACCCAATAGTACTTTTCTATAAACAGATTCATTTCTGCCCTCCCCTTAGCATCTCAGCGAACAGCGTGACAATGACTCCCCCCACAGTGATACCGATGGCGACCTCCAAGAGGAAGATGACGACCTGATTGATGAAAATGGGCGCTGGGGGATAGAGTACGGTGTACTCCAGGAAACGCCCGCCTGCCCAAAGCGTCGCCAAGCCGACGAGCGCAAAAATCAGTGCGCCGAGCAGGCTCATCCAGTCGCTGAGCCGTCGACTGAGGTCGCGGCGCGCCTGGTCGTAACCATACGAGATGACGCTCAAAATAAAGGCGGTGCCAATCACAACGCCCCCCTGAAACCCGCCTCCTGCCCCATACTTCCCGTGCGACATAATATACGCTCCCAACACCAGGATGAAGGGAATAGTATAGCGCGCCGTCACTTGAAT
Source organism: Fimbriimonadales bacterium (assembly GCA_046718995.1). Lineage (GTDB taxonomy): Bacteria > Armatimonadota > Fimbriimonadia > Fimbriimonadales > GBS-DC > CAKZQI01. The sequence goes on along the minus strand of JBDNDR010000058.1, from coordinate 6,766 downwards.
AATCAGGTCGCGGTGCATCTTCAACTCCTTCGGAGGATGAGCATCATCGCAACGCCCGCAGTCATCACCACTAACACTTCGCCAAAAGTATCAAACCCCCGATAGCACACCAAGATAGCGGTGACGATATTCTCGGAGCCGGTCTCGGTGTAGGCGTTCTGGGTGTAGTAGGGGGCTACATGCTGGTTCGCCGGGTTTTTCGGGTCGCCTAAGGGAGGCATATCCAACGAGGCATAGACCAGCGCAGCGCCGACCAGAATTAGCATGAGGAATGGGGGGAACCACCGATAGCGCTGAACTGTCTGGAGCGTCTCTGCCAGCTCGGTTCGGGTGCTTCGGCTGATGGCTAACAGCAGAAGCGGCGTGGCAACCCCCGCACCGATAGCCGCTTCGGTCAGCGCAACATCCGCAGCGTTGAGGCTCACCCATAGCATCGCCAAGATTAAGCTGTAGGCTCCCAGCAAGAGCGAACCTGAGAGCGTGTCCCGACTGAAAACGATTCCCAAAGTCAGCACCAGAAGCAGTCCCAGCAAGGTTAGGTCAATCCACATGGTTCTCCTCCTGTTGGCGTGTGAGGAACGCCGAGCGTGCCAGCGCGTGCGACGCAACCGGTCCCGTCAGCAATAGAAAGATGAGCACCAGCAGTATCTTGAGGCTGGTCTGCGTGAAGCCCTCGTAGACCATCAGACCGATAAGCACCAGCGGCAGTCCCAGCGTATCCCCGTTCCCTGCAGGGTGAACCCGTGAATAGAAGTCAGGGAACCGCACGATTCCTATCCCCGCCACCACGAACACGAAACTGCCCATAAAAATCAAAAGACCAGCCATCAGTTCGGTCAGTGTCATCTCAGTCCACACTCCTCGATTCCAGGTAGCGCAGGAACGCCAGCGTTGATACGAAGTTAATCACGGCGTAGATGATAGCGATGTCCATAAACACCTCGGGGCGACGGTTGATGAAGCCTATCAGCACGATAATCACGACGGTCTTCGTGTTGACGACATTGATTGCCAGCACCCGGTCGTGGGCGGTCGGTCCGAGAATCGCACGGTAGAGCGAGATGCCGGTCGCCAGCAAGATGATAAAAAGCGCCACGCCTAACATAGTTCAATCCGTTTCACACGCGCCTGCATTTCGCCTGAGAGCAGGCTTTCCAACGCCTTGTCGGTGAGGGCGTGGATAATCAGCTTATTGCCCTCCACTTCAACCGTTACGGTGCCCGGCGTGAGGGTAATTGAGTTCGCCAAGAGCACCTTCGCCACATCGGTCTCCAAATCCACCTCCATCTCCACGATTTTGGGGTCAATCGGCATCTTGGGATGGAGCACGCGCCGCATCACATCCACGCCGGAAACGATAATCTCTTTGATGAGCCAGGGGAAGTAGGCAAGCACCTTGAGCGTACCCCGACCGAGCCGAGCGGTCGTTGCGGTGCCTGATACCAACGGCGCCGAGACCCACGACACCAACAGCACGACAACCAGCCCCGTGCCCAGCATGAGTGCGTCCAACTTGCCCGATAAAGCGAACCAGAACCCGAACAGGACGCTGAAGGTGATAACAGTCTGCCACATAGCGCTCTCCAAAAAGGGGGTTGTATTCCCGCACAGCCTACACCGCTTCCAGCAATGCCTCTGTCCGATAGTATACCTATGGTATAAGATGAGGGGGTATAAATGCACTATGCACCAGCCCGACATCCAGCGAGTGATAGAGATTATCGCCGAGCGCAAGATTGAAGAGGCGATGCAAGAGGGCAAGTTCGACAACCTGCCCGGACGCGGGAAACCGTTGCCGATGGACGAGGAGTGGTTCGTGCCGCCCGAAATGCGCCCCGCCATCCGCTTGCTGAAAAGCGCTGGCGTGCTTCCCGACTGGATGGAGCGCGCCCGCGAGATAGAACGCATCCGAGCGCACTACCAACGGCTCTGGTTGATTGCCGAGCGCGAGTATCCCCGTATCTGCGAGATGGGCGAAGAACGGTTTCTCGTCTGGCAGTCAGAGACTTGGCAGGGCATGGTAGCCGCTATCCAGCAAATCAACGCGCAGGTCTTAGCCTACAACTGCACCGCACCTGCCACCGCGCACCACCAGCTCCCTCTGCAGAGTGAGGCTGAACACGCTCGCTTCCTCCAGAGGTTCAGCAATCCGTTCTCGGAATAGTCGCCTGCCTACTCCACTGACTCCGAAGGACGGCTTCAGGAGCAATTAGGGAAAAATTGCGTATACTTACAGTAGAGAGGCAACGATGTCGCTCGCAAACTTGCTGGAATGGTGGAACTTTCTGTTTGCGCTTCCGCTGGTGGTGGGAATCGTCCTATCAGCAGGTGCCTTGCTCACATCGGTCGGCGAGAGCGCGGGGGACGGAGAGGGTAGCGCCGACGAAGGCGAAGCCGAGACCGAGCCGGCAGGAACCGAGACCAAAAGCCTCACCAAGAGCCACCACGACGACCCGACCACCTTCTTCGGGAAGGTTCTGCAACTCTTCGGAATCGGTATGGGCGTGCCCCTCACCGTGCTACTGCCCGTGCTGATGATATTCTGGGGCGCTATCGGTCTTACCACCAACAGCCTGCTTCAACCCCTATTGAAGGCTCCTGCGCTGTTCGTGCCGATTTCGGTGATGGTGAGCCTTGTCGGGATGGCTCTGATTGGGCGCACGACGGGACTGCTGGTTCGTCGGTTCCATCTGCTGGGCGAAGCCCATGTTCCCAGCCGTTACGACCTCATCGGTTGCGTGGGGCACGCGGTGTTTCCAATTGATTCTCAGCAAGGTACGGCGAACATCCATGCGCGCAGTGGCGACATCGTGCGCGTCAGCTGTCGCACCCTACCGGGTCAACCGCCGATTCCTGCGGGAACACCCGTGCTGGTTGCACAGTATAACGAGCGGACGAACGACTACATCGTCGAGCCGAACCCGTTCGGGGTCGACCTCAGCGAACCTATTCTGCAGGAAAACCCCGCAACGGAGCAAAACAGATTAAGGGGGTAAATCGGATGCTAATCCTATTGATGCTGTTAGGGCTGTTCCTGACGCTCCTCGGGTTTATCGGGGGCGCTGTCGTTGGGAACTGGACGGCTATTCATTCGCTGGTGAGCTGGAGTGTCGGGGGCGTCTTGATTCTGGTCTCGGGCTATATGCTTGCCCTGAAGTACCTATTCCTGCGCCCGTCGGCAAACTTAGCCTATGTGATTACCGGTTGGCGTGGACGGCGCGTGCTGATTGACAGCAGCGGATTATATGTGCCGTTCCTGCACGAGCGTGTGCCCGTCTCGCTGGAGACGATGAAACTGGAGGTGGAACGCAAAGGTCCTGATGCGCTCATCACGCGCGATAACCTGCGTGTGGATGTGAAGGCGGAGTTCTACATTAAGGTGCAACCCGACGCCGAATCGGTACTCAACGCCGCACGCTCCTTAGGCGATAAGTCGGTCAACGCCCAATCGGTTTCCGCGTTGGTCTTTGAGAAGTTAGTCTCTGCCCTGCGTAGTGTCGCCGCCACGAAAGACCTGGTAGAAATCCATGCCCAGCGCGACGCCTTCGCCAGCGGTGTCCAACAGCTGGTGCGTGCCGACCTGGAACAGAACGGACTGACCCTGGAATCGGTCACCATCTCACGCTTAGACCAGACCTCGCAAGAGCTGCTTTCCGATAACAACATCTTTGACGCTCAGGGTAAGCGCAAGATTACCGAGATTACTCAGTCGGCACTGGTAGAACGCAACCGATTGGAGCTCGAGGCACAGCGCGAGATCACCCTCAAGAGCGTACAAACCCAGAAGGAGATTCTGGAGCTGGAGCGTCAGCGTGCGGAGGCTGAAGCGGCTCAGCAATCCGAAGTCGCTAAGGTTCAGGCGGAGAAGAAGCGTGAGGCGGAGACCTATCGGATTGAACAGGATCGCCAGGTGAAAGAGGCAGAAATCCAGCAAGACCAAGCCGTCCGAACCGCGGCGATTGAGCGCGATAAGCTCCTCCTCCTACGCCAACAAGAGCTCCAGAAGACCGACATCGAGCGCGCTAAGACGGTGGAGTTGACCGAGCGCGAGAAGGAGATTGCCGTCGCCGAGGCGGAGCGCAAGCGGGCTGAAGCGGAGAAAGCCGCGCTGGAAGCGCAAGCGGAGCGCGAGCGCGCCAATCAGCAGATAATCACGGTGCAACAACTCGCCGCTGCCGAGCGTGAGGCTCAGGCGAAGCTCATCGCTGCCAAACAACAGATAGAGCAAGAGCGCATCAAGCGTGAGACCGATGTGCAGGTTCAAGCGTTCGCTGAGGTCAAGCAGGCAGAGGCGCGCAGGCAAGCCGCCGAGCTGGAGGCACAGGCGACCCTCACCCGCGCCGAAGCCGAAGCCAAAGCGCGCGAGCAGGTCGCACGCGGAGAGACCGCCCTCAAGATGGTGGACATCAATATCGCCCGCGAGCAGGTCGAGGTGGAACGCGCCCGCGTGGAAGTGGAACGCCAAGCGCTGGAGTACCGCCAGACCTACAGCGAGGCAGCGCTCAAGTTCGAGATAGAGAAGCTCCGCGTGGAGGCTCAGCGCGATGTGCAGGTGGAGCTTGCCCGTTCCATCGGCGAGTTCATGAGTCGCGGCACGATGAACATCTTCGGCGACCCCGAAACCCTTGCCCGCATGACCGAACAGTACGCCAAAGGCTTGGGCTTAGGAATGGCGATCGATGGCGCACTCAGTGGACTGCAAGCGATGGGCGATGGCAACGGCAAACTCGGCGAGATGGCACAGCAGCTGATGCAGATTGCTCAGCGTATGGGTGCCGTCCGTATGAACGCCCAGACCAACTCCAACCCCGAACAGGTCGCGCCACCCACTGCGGAGAGCGAAGACTAAACAACTTTCATGTTGGGGCGCACAACTTGTGCGCCCCTCGCCTTAGTACCCCATCAGTTCGTGCGACGGGGAGTACGCCGGGCAGGGGTAGAACGCTGCGGCGCGGGCGCAGTCGGCTCTGGATGGTACGGCACAGGCACATAGTCCACACCTGCCGTGCGCTGAGTAGGCTGGGGGTACAACGCCATCAGGTCGTAGATTTCCTGAGGTAAATCGGTTCGGACATTCAGCCCCATCGCCTGCGCCTCCTCCGCTGTAATCGCATAGTCGTGTGTGAAGTGCCCTTGCGTCAATCGCTCGGAGACATGGTCTGCCTGCTCCTCCGCCATCCCGTTCGCCATCAGCACCCGCTTCACGAGCTGATAGACCTGGTTCAACGCCTTGCGTGAGATGTCTGCCAGTATCAGCGTCTGGTCATCTATCTCGCTAATCGGCTTCTGAGCCACCACTTGCAAGATAGAGGCAGCAGGGTATTGACCGACCTGCGGGTCTACGGGTCCCAGTACCGCGTGGGGGTCCATCACAATCTCATCGGCGGAGAGGGCAATCAGCGTCCCGCCCGACATCGCATAGTGGGGCACAAACGCCGTCACCTTCGCCCGGTGGTCGCACAGGGCACATGCAATCTGCTGGCTCGCCAACACCAGTCCGCCGGGCGTGTGGAGCACGATATCGATCGGCATATCGGGCGGAGTGGAACGGATGGCACGCAAGACCTCTTCGGAATCCTCCACGCTAATAAACCGAAACACAGGAATGCCGAACAGGGAGAGCGCTTCCTGCCGATGAATCAGCACAATCACGCGACTCCCACGCATCTTTTCAATCCGCCGCATCAGTGTCATTCGGCTGGATTGGAGCATCTGCTGGCGTATCATCGGCAGGACGAACATCACGACGAGAAACAGCCAGAACAGTTGCGACATCAGTGCGGAAATGTCGGACGCTCCCATAGCCGATAGCATACCTCAATCTCAGGTACAATTGCCCCGCTCATGGAGACTTGGAAACGGACGCATGCGTGTGGGATTCTGCGCCCCGAACACGCCTCACAAACGGTGCGGCTCAACGGCTGGGTGCATCGGGTGCGCGACTTGGGAGGCTTGGTGTTTATCGACCTGCGCGACCGAACGGGGATTGTGCAGGTCGTGTTTGATCCCGAAGTCGACTCTGACCTGCTCGATCGTGCCAGTGACCTGCGCGTGGAGTATTGTGTCGCCATTCAAGGCACGGTTCGCAGGCGTCGTCCCGGCTCCGAGAACCCCAAAATCGCCACCGGCGAAGTGGAAGTGTTGGCGACCCACCTGCAGGTGCTTAATCCCTCCAAACTGCCACCCTTCCCCCTCAACGAGGAGAACCTCCAAGTCGACGAGATGCTGAGGCTTCGGCATCGGTACTTGGATTTGCGTCGCCCCGCGATGTACTATCGCATGGAGATGCGCCACCGCTTGGTGAAGTACATCCGCGACTTTCTGTCGGAGCGTGGCTTCTTAGAGGTGGAGACCCCAATCCTCATCAAGAGTACCCCCGAAGGCGCACGCGACTATCTGGTGCCGAGCCGTCTGTACCCAGGCAAGTTTTATGCCCTCCCTCAGTCGCCCCAGCAGCTCAAGCAGTTGCTGATGGTGGCAGGCGTAGAGCGCTACTTTCAGATTGCGCGCTGTTTCCGCGATGAAGACCCGCGCGCTGACCGTCAACCCGAGTTCACGCAGCTGGACTTGGAGATGTCGTTCGTGGAGCAGGAAGACATCCTCAGCCTCATAGAGGAACTGTATACCAGCATGATAGAGACCTGCACGCCCAAACGCGTGTTGAAGCCGTTCCCCCGACTCACCTACGACGAGGCGATGGAGCGCTACGGGTGCGATAAACCCGACCTGCGCTTTGGGCTGGAACTGGTGAACCTGACCGAGGTGT
>JBDNDR010000057.1:0-9356 GCA_046718995.1 Fimbriimonadales bacterium | reverse complement strand
TTAGGGGGCGCCGATTTGGCACATGTGTTATGGCATTCCGTATTGGCAATCCGGGCACGCCTGCGTCTACGGGCGGAGGGCTACACATTGGAGCGCTTGCGCGAGCAACTTGCCCCGATTGAACCGATGAACCACCTTACTCCCGAGCATGGGCAGAAGACCTTCGTCATCGGGGCGCGGTTTGACATCGTCGTGCCCACTGAAGATACCGAGAAGCTGGTGCGTGCGCTGGGCAATCCGAAGGTTTTCTGGCTCAACACGGGGCATTTTGGCGGGGGATTGGTGCAGGGACAGCTGTTCCGATTGGTGCGGCGCCACCTCCAAGCGCGCTTTGAGGGCGTAGAGTGGAACGAAGATCCCAACCTGATTGTGCCCACCCTGCGGATTGGAGCCATCTACAGTCCAGAGCGCGACTTCCGTTTGGCGTTAGCGACCGACTTTTGGCGATCGGATAGCAAAGGCACGCTATTTGCTTCGGGCGTGTTGACCCCGAAGGGCAGTTCGCTTTTTATAGGTTTTCGGCTCAGACTTGGATTCTCCGCTGGCGTGGAGGTCACCCCCAAGCGCACTTACGGTTCGGTCTTCTGGCACTTTGTGTTGTGAGAGTGCCAGTCGCCAGCGTTCACACAGGGCGAGTGCCTCACGCGCTTGGCTCCACAACCCTTGCTCATAGCGGATGCGTTCGCTGGGGGGCATCTCGTCGGTCGGCTCATCTAAGGTGGGTGGAGGCGACTCCATGTACTGGCGCACTGCTCCCAAGAACGCATCATAAAGCATCGCCTGTTCAGGGCTAACCGTGTGCGGTCCTTTGGTAATGCCCATCAACTCAGCTAAAGTTTGGAGGCAAAACTGGCATGCTTCCTCGCGCACTGCCGTCCACAGATGGGGTGGGAGCTGGCGTCGGTGTTCGCGCTTGTGCTTCTGGTGGCGTGCCAGCTGCAAAAACGCGTTTGTGCCCAACTGAACAGGCACACTCAGTAGCGGGAGCTGAAAAGTCTGAGCTAACTCCTGCGCAATCCACTCGCGCGATAGGTTCCTTCGGATGCGTGCCATGGCACTTATAAGGACACAGAGGTAGACAAATATAAACTATTAACGAACCTGCAGAACCAGTAGGTATAATCGCCCTATGTCAACAGGTCGACCGATACTACACTTGTTTGACGACCCAAATCTCAACGCTCGAATCCAGAGACGACTTCCCTCGCTTTTTGCACGGGCGCAGGCGCAGGTGGAGCGCGGTGGTCGTGTAGGAATGGAAGCGGGTACTCTGCGTGAAAAAGTCTTGATAGCGTTGCTTATCCTCAAATATGGCAGACATCAAGTAGAAACTGAGACACCTGTGACTGAGCATGAGTTGGATGTGCGTGTTGGCGGTTATGGGGTATCTATCAAAACAACAACTTTGACCAAGCCCGCAACAAGGTTCACCATCAAGGTGAATTGGACTGTGGATGCTCAAACAGCACAGGCGTTCTATGAGAACTATGAACCGAAGTATGATATCCTGCTCGCCACGATATGCTGGGAGAATGAAGGTGGTTTGTATGTCATCCCAGTGGAGGTGCAGGAAGAGGTGATGACTCAACTTGGTAGAGACAAGTACTTGGAGAAGCCTAAACAAGGAACCAATCCGCGGGGCGTGGAACTTTCTGCTGAGGCAGTCAACCAGCTGCTGAAACACTCTGAAACAAAACGGTTGTCAATCGATTGGAGGATTTCAGAAGAACACAGGGAAAGACTAAGGGAGCAATCACTCAACAAGTGGATCGAACTCTGGCAACAGGAGGAGCAAAGTGAATCGGAGGCGTAAAGGCTCAAAGACCAGTGATTTCGGTAGCCCTGCTCGGATAGGGCACGACTCGTCCAGTTTCTACAGTAGAAGGCTATACGAGAACCTGCCTAAGGAGGTCTCTGTAGAATACGCCGAGAATCCGATTCCAGATGAGTACCTCAACAAAATCTTTTGCAAAAGCTCCGAGTTGATGGAAGAGCTGCCCGATAACTCGGTTCATCTGATGGTGACCTCGCCGCCTTATAATGTAGGGAAAACCTACGACGAAGATATGACACTGGATGAGTACCGCGCCTTCATGAAGCGGGTGATGGCGGAGGTCTATCGAGTGTTAGTGCCGGGTGGGCGTGCTTGCGTTAATGTAGCCAATTTGGGGCGACGACCCTACCTCCCGCTTCATGTCTTTCTCATCGAAGATATGTTGGAGTTAGGTTTTCTGATGCGTGGTGAGATTATTTGGGATAAAGCCTCCAGCTCCAGTCCATCCACCGCTTGGGGCAGCTGGTGCTCTCCGCGAAATCCCACTTTACGGGATACCCACGAGTATATCATGGTGTTTTCAAAGCAGATGTTTAGCCGTCCAGAGGTAGCGAACCGCCAAGCCACTATCAGCCGTGAGGAGTTTTTAGAGTACACCAAGAGCGTCTGGCGTTTCGGTGCCGAGCAAGCCTCTAAAGTGGGGCATCCAGCACCCTTTCCTGTGGAGCTGCCCTATCGCTGTATCCAGCTCTACACCTATGCCGGTGAGGTGGTGTTAGACCCATTTATGGGCAGTGGTACGACAGCGGTCGCCGCCCTCAAAGCAGGACGCACCTTCGTCGGATACGAGCTGGAGCCAGACTACATTCGCGCCGCGCAAAAACGCATAGACGCCATCCTCGACCAGAAACTCCTGTTCACATAGTGGGCACGGGGTATACTCTCCGTTGATGGCGCAGAGTTTCCGACCCCAAACCCAACTGCTTCAGCAATACTTTCGTATCAAGGCGGAGCATCCAGATGTTCTGCTGGCGATGCAGGTGGGCGACTTCTATGAGTTCTACGGTCCCGACGCTGAAATCGCTGCCGAAGCCTTAGAAATCGCACTCACTGGGCGCGAAGATGGCTCCAACGGGCGTATCCCAATGGCAGGTGTGCCTATCCATGCCCACGAACGCTACTTCGCACGCCTCATCCAGAAAGGCTTTCGCGTGGCTATCTGCGACCAGGTAGAAGACCCCAAGTTCGCCAAAGGGCTGGTCAAACGCAAAGTAACCCGTGTCCTCACGCCCGGTACTCTGCTGGAAGACTCGATGCTGGACGCTCAGAGCAACAACTACCTCGTCGCCGCCGTGATTGGCGAGCCAGCGCATGGGTTGAGCGTCGTCGATGTGTCTACTGGCGAGTTCCTCACCACCGAAGTTGCGGGCGACCAACGCTTGCAGAAACTGCTGGATGAAATCTTCCGACTGCAACCCGCCGAGATTCTCGTGCCTGAGCATCAGGAGGAGCTCATCAGCCTGCTGAAAGAGCAAACATCCGCCACCATTACGCCTGTACCTGCTGAGGAGTGGGTCGGGCGCGAGGCGCGCTCCATCTTGCTGACACACTTTCAGGTGGAGTCGCTGAGGGGCTTCGGCTGTGAAGAGTACACTCGCGGGTTGGACGCCGCAGCGCTGGTGCTGAGGTACCTCCAAAAGAATCAACTACCCGCACTGAGCCACATCCGAACGCTCGCCACCTACTCGGTTGGGCAGTCCATGTATCTGGACTCGATTGCGCGACGCCATCTGGAACTGACGCGCAACCAGCTGGACGGCTCCAAGCGCTACACCCTGCTGGCGGTGTTGGATAGTACCCGCACCCCCATGGGCGCCCGAATGCTCCGACGCTGGCTGGACGAGCCACTGCTGAACTTGGAACACATCCACGCGCGCCAAGATGCGGTGGAGGCACTCGTGCGCCATAGTACCGCCCGCGATGCCCTGCGTGAGGTTCTGCATCGCCTGAACGACATAGAACGCATCAGCGCACGAGCCAGTGCAGGCACCGCGAACGCCCGCGACTTGGTCGCCTTGCGGGGTTCGCTGGAGCAGCTGCCCATTTTGCGGGGTACTCTCGGCGACTTGCTTGCGCAGAGTGAGAGTGCGCCGAGTCTCCTGCGTCAAATCGAAGCGCGCCTCAACCCCCTCGAAGACCTGTGTTGTCTCCTCCAGCGCGCCCTCGTGGACGAACCTCCCGCTGACCTCAAATCGGGCGGTCTCATCCGGGAAGGCTACGACCCCGAGCTGGATCGCCAACGCACTATCAAGCAGGAGGGTCAACAGTGGGTGGCGCAGCTGGAACGCCAAGAGCGTGAACGCACGGGTATCTCCAGCCTCAAGGTCGGCTACAACGCGGTGTTCGGCTACTATATTGAGGTCACCAAACCCCACCTGAGCAGGGTGCCCAGCCATTACATTCGGAAGCAGACCACCACAAACGCCGAGCGTTTCATTACTCCCGAGCTCAAGGAGAAGGAAGCCATCCTCAACAGCGCGGAGGAGCGTATCACCACACTGGAGTATAACTTGTTCTGTGTTATACGCGAGGAGGTCGCCCGTCAGACACCTGCTCTCCAAGAGGTTGCCCGCGCGGTCGCCGAGTTGGACTGCCTGTGCGCGTTCGCCGAGAACGCCGTGCGCTACAACTATGTGCGCCCTGTGGTGGATATGGAAGACCGAATCGCCATTCAAGGGGGGCGCCACCCTGTGGTGGAACGCTACAGCGACAATCCTTTCGTGCCGAACGATTGCCATCTCCACCCTCAGCAGCGACTGATTATCCTCACAGGTCCCAACATGAGTGGCAAGAGCACCTATATCCGTCAGTGTGCGCTGATTGTGCTGATGGCGCATCTGGGCAGTTTCGTGCCAGCCGACCATGCCGAGATTGGACTGGTGGATCGCATCTTCACCCGCGTTGGCGCACGGGATGAACTTGCCACAGGGCAGTCTACCTTCATGGTGGAGATGGCGGAGACCGCGAACATCCTCAACAACGCCACATCGCGCAGTCTGGTCATCTTAGATGAGATTGGGCGGGGCACCAGCACCTACGACGGCTTAGCCATCGCTTGGGCGGTTGCGGAGTACCTGCACGCTGTGGGGTGCAAAACCCTGTTCGCAAGCCACTATCACTATCTCAACGAGCTGGCGAACCGCTTAGAGGGCGTGGCAAACTATCGGGTCGCCGTCAAGGAACAGGGTGACCGTATCATCTGGCTCCACAAGGTGTTGCCTGGAGGCACCGACCGCAGTTATGGCGTCCATGTGGCGCGGATGGCGGGAGCGCCCCCCGAAGTGGTGAGCCGTGCCGAGACTATTCTGCGCGAGTTTGAGAAGCGGGGTGTGCAGGGGGCTATTCAACCGCCCAGCGAGAGTGCGCCGCCCATCCAGAAGCGCAAACTCCAACTCACGCTCTTTGAAGCGGAGGAGCATCCCGTGCTGGACGAGATACGCCAGCTGGACACCTCGTCCATCACACCTGTAGAGGCGCTGATGAAAATCGAGGCGTGGAAGCGTCAGCTGAAGGGATAGGGTACTCTATACGCTATGCTCGAAGGGCGTGTGGTACTGAAACCCGGGCGCGAGAAAAAGTTGCGCCACCTCTATCCGTGGGTTCAGCAAGGTGAAATTGCCGAGGTGCAGGGTAGCCCTACCGCAGGGGCGTTGGTGCAAGTATTGGCTCACGATGGGAACATGATGGGCGTCGGCACTTACAATCCCAAACCGCGGTTCCCAGTGCGTATGCTCACCCTGCAGGACGAACCCATCACCACCGCCTTCTTCGCCCATCGGTTGGAGCGCGCGCTCAGGCTCCGCCAAAAAGCAGTCAGCGACACCAACGCCACTCGAGTGCTGTTCGGCGAGTCGGACGGCGTACCGGGGCTGATTGTAGACCAGTTCGGCGACTATTTGGTGGTGCAGGTGCGCACGGCTGGGATGGAACGGCTCAAACCGCTCTGGCTTCCCGCCCTTGTGGAGGTGCTGAAACCCCAAGGCATTTTGGAACGGAGCGAGATGGAATCGCGCCGAGAGGAGGGTCTGCGCCCTCACACCGAGATGCTCTATGGGGAGGTGCCGGAGTATCTCGCCATCCACGAGAGCGGATTGGAGTTCCTGGTGCCTACCCAGTGGGGCTTGAAGACGGGATTCTATATTGACCAGCGTGAGAACCGACGCCAGCTGGCGCGCCAACTCACGCCCGGCGAGAGGGTACTGGACCTCTTCTGCTACACGGGGGCGTTCTCCCTCTATGCTGCGCGAGTAGGGGCACAGGCAACAGGGATAGACATCCTGCCCGATGCTATTGCGCTCGCCCAGCGCCACGCCCAGATGAACCAGCTGGAAGCCACTTGGCATACCGCCAACGCTTTTGACTGGCTGGTCGAGGCACAAGCGCGCGGGGAACAGTACGAGTGGATTGTGTTAGACCCGCCTGCCATTGCGAAGACGCGTGGACAGCGCGACTCGCTCAAGTGGGCGGTCTGGAAACTGGTCTATAATGCGCTCCCTCTCCTACCTGAGGGGGGACACCTGGTCGTCTGCAGTTGTGCCTACCAGCTGGACTTGAGCATAATGATAGACACGGTACGGCTCGCCTGCACAGATCGGGGGCGTGCCCTGTGGGTGGACGATGTCTCGTTCCAATCGCCTGACCACCCGTTCCTACTTCAGTTCCCCGAGAGCCTCTATCTGAAATGCTTATGGCTGAGGGTGGGCTGAGAGTTCATTCTGGGTCGCGCCAGACGCCATCCGCTTTGAGCAGGGCAATCAGCTCCTCCACCCCGCGCTCGGAGGGAATATCGTTCTTGACCAGTTGCCCTTGTCGGTAGAGGGCGATTTTTCCGCCACTGCGCCCGACATAGCCGTAGTCTGCGTCTGCCATCTCGCCGGGACCGTTCACGATACAGCCCATCACGGCGATGTCCAGCCCAACGAGGTGCTTCGTCGCTTCGCGTACTTGGTTCAGCACGGTTGGCAGGTCGAACTTTGTGCGTCCGCAGGAGGGGCAGGCGATGTATTCCACTTTGGTCTTGCGCAAGCCGAGTGCCTGCAGGATGTCGTAGCAGACCTCTATCTCGTGGACGGGGTCTTCTGCCAGTGAGACGCGGATGGTGTCGCCGATGCCTTCCGCCAGCAGGGTACCAATCCCGATGGCGCTTTTGATGCGGGCATACATGCCGTCGCCTGCCTCAGTCACGCCCAGATGGAGCGGATAGTCCATCCCCTCCTGTTCCATTCGCTGTGCCATCAGGCGGTTTGCGGAGAGCATCACGGGCACACGGCTCGCCTTGAGCGAGATGACCAGGTTCTTGAAGTCGTGTGCCTCGCAGATACGGATGTACTCCATCGCCGACTCGACCATCCCCGTAGGCGAGTCGCCATACATCACCTTGATGCGTTCGGAGAGGGAGCCGTGGTTCACTCCGATACGCATCGCCAGCCCGCGGTCGCGGCACGCCTTAATCACAGGCAGGAACGCCTGCTCGATTGCCTCCAGCTCCTGTTGGATTTCGCTTTCGGTGTAGTCGGTTCGGCTTGCGTCGGGTTTGCGGAATACGAACAGCCCCGGATTGATTCGCACTTTGTCGACATGCTTGGTACATTCCAGTGCGATGTCCATGCCTTGATGGTGGACATCGGCGACGAGGGGAATCTGTCCGTAGCCACGCCGTTTGAGTTCGGCGCGGATTTCGCCGAGGTTCTGGGCTTCGCGCAGGTTCGGTGCCGTCACGCGCACGATTTCACAGCCCGCCTCGTAGAGTTGGATAATCTGCTCCACTGCGGCGGGCGTGTTCATCGTTTCAGCAGTAATCATAGACTGCACGCGCACGGGGTTATTGCCGCCGATTGCAGTGCTACCGACCTTGACTTCACGGGTGCGCCGACGCGGTTTCGCCAGAGGCAGCTGTACCGATGCGAGCGGGATGACCGAGTTCGCCATAACGGTAGAATTATACCAGTTGGGCGGTTCAGCCCTCCACGCGCAGCAGTTCCATCAGCGGGCTGAGGTTCGCCTGCGCCTCGAGGTTCCAGATAAAGTTCAGCACCTCATCTTGGCGCGAGCGTGGGAGTGCCCACTCGGTCAGCACGAAGAACTTCGCCTCGACCTCTTCATCGCTCATCGGGTTGCGCGCGTGCCCCCGTGGGAAGGTGTTCTCTTCGGTCAGCGTGCGCCCATCTTTGAGGCGGACGGTGATACGGTTCGGGATGCCCTCTGGATAGCGCGGATCCATAGACCGGTCGTGGCGCACGGTGATTTTCTTCACGAACGCCAACAGTTCGGGGTCGGTGTAGCGCGCCTCATCGAACGAGCTGAGGTCTATCTTGCCGTCCATCAGGGTCGCTCCCACGATGTAAGGCAGGCTATGGTCTGCGGTCTCACGGCTCTTCGGCTCCCACTTTTCAGGCTCGCTCCCGATGATGGAGTAGCAGGCTTCGAAAGTGTCGATTTCGATGGCTTCGACTTGGCTGAGGTCGCCGCCCAGTTGTTCACGCAGTGCCAGCGCCGCCCATACAGCACTCTGGGCGTGATACTCCACGGGGTAGTACTTGATGTAGGTCTCGTTAATCATGAACCCGCGTCCCTCTTCACCGCCGAGCGCACCGACGGTGAACTCGCCCGAGACCTGTTTCATAAAGCCCATCTTGCCTTCGAAGATTTCGGAGGGTCCGGTCATGCCGTGCTTAGCGAGCCAGCTTGCCATAACGGCGTGTCGGCTGGAGTTGGCGAACGCACAGCCTTTCCAAGCCGAAAGTTCGCCCACGCGGGTTTGGCGCATCGCCAGCCCCGAGACCCCAGCGATACTCATAGCGTGGCGTGTTGCCTCTGCAGAAAGCCCCATCAGGCGCGCCGCTGCTGCCGACGCCGAGAACAGCCCATAGTTCACATGGTCCCAGCCCCGCGCCCGCAGGCTCGCCGAGTCGCACAGTCGGCACTGAATCTCGTAGGCGAGGGTGGACGCCACAATCACTTCTTTACCCGAACTGCCTTCTGCCTCTGCCACCGCCAACACTGCTGACAGGTTGTCGCTGGGGTGTGCCGGCTCTTTGGAGAGGTAGGTATCGTTGAAATCCAGATAGCGGATGAGCAGTCCGTTGGCGAAAGCGCTCCAGTCGGGTGAGGCTTTGTGGGCAGTGCCGAGAATGGTCGCTCCGTAAGGACTGCTGACCTGCGTGGCGACTTGGCGCACGAGGGTCGCCGTCTCACTGCGCCACGCGCCAAACGAGCAGGCAATCGAATCGATAATCCGTCGCTTAACTTCGTGAATCGTCTCTTGAGGCAACTGTTCGTAGCTCAGCTCCGTTGCATAGCGTGCAAATCGTTCGGCTAACAGCATCTTCGTATCTCCTTCGCTATGGCAGGGAGTATACCTGAGGTAGGGTTGCGGGGATGAGATGGAGAGATGCTTCGCTGTCGCTCAGCATGACGGGGTGAAGGCTTTGGTTCCTGCCCCCTGCGTGTATGGGACGGGTCAGGGTAGGGTTGAGGTTTTACCCCCTCCTGCAGGTTCCCCCTGAAGCAGGGGGAACCGATA
>JBDNDR010000056.1:0-9418 GCA_046718995.1 Fimbriimonadales bacterium | reverse complement strand
AGGAACAGATTGACGCGGTGATTTCTGCGATCCACGAGCATGGGATGAAATCGCTCCCCTTGCCCGGCGGGGAGCGTATGGCGATTGGGATACCCAGCGCCATTCCTCCTGACTTGCGTCCTGTGCTGGACACCGTGCTGTCGGCGATGGACGGTGTTGACCAGGTCGTTCATATCAGCCGACCCTATAAACTGGCTTCGCGCGACTTTCATCCTCATGATACAGAAATAAGAATCGATAATGTTCGCATCGGCAACGGGCATTTCGCTGTGATGGCTGGACCCTGTGCGGTGGAGAGCTACGACCAGCTGCTCGCAGCTGCGAAAGCGGTCAAACAGGCGGGGGCACAGATTCTGCGCGCGGGCGCCTACAAACCACGCACCTCGCCCTACTCGTTCCAAGGGCTTCAGCGTGAGGGACTGGAAATCCTCAAAGTGGTCAGCGAAGAGGTGGGCATCCTCACGGTGAGCGAGGTCGTTGACCCCCACGATGTGGAGCTGGTCGCCGACTATGTGGACATTTTGCAGATTGGTGCGCGGAGCATGCAGAACTTCCCGCTATTGGTGTCGGCAGGACGCTCCCGTAAGCCTGTTCTGCTCAAGCGTGCGCCCAGTGCCACGATCGACGAGTGGCTCGCCTCCGCAGAGTATCTGTTGACGCAGGGCAACGAGCAGGTCATCCTCTGTGAACGGGGTATTGTGCCGATTGACCGTACCTACGCCCGCAATACTTTAGACATCAACGCCGTACCGATTATCAAATACCACTCGCACCTGCCGATTGTGGTAGACCCCAGCCATGGGATTGGGCATGCGCGCTATGTGGCTTCGGTGGCGTTAGCGAGCGTCGCAGCGGGTGCCGATGGCTTACTCATAGAGGTTCATCCCCATCCCGAGCGCGCGCTGTCCGATGGGGCGCAGTCGCTCACGCCCGAAGCGTTCGAGCGGCTGATGGGGCAAATCCACGCCGTGCGCAACGCCCTCTCGCCAGCGATGGCAAAGTAGCTTAGTTGGGCGGGGGCGGAAAGTCCAGCACCGTGATAGGCACCTCCACGCTTAGCCCCCGCTGAACATCCATAATCACCAGTCGGGTCGACCCCAGCGCAATGCCCCGCACAACCCCTGAGCTGTTCACGCTGGCGATGTTGGGGTTGCGCACCGACCAAGTAAAAGTGGCACTCACGGGATTATTGTTCTGGTCGCGCAGAGACGCCGCTACCTGCACCGTTTCGCCTGCCCACACTTCTACGGCGGTAGGGTTCGTGACGATGCGGTACTGGTTCAGGTCGTACTCGATGCGGTTCACACTGCCCGCCACGACGGTGAAGGTCTGCGCCACCACCTGACCGTTGGAGAGGGTGGTCTCCACGCGGATGGTGTGGACACCTGCAGGCAGTTCGATGCGGTTCGGGTTCGTCTGCTCCACACCGTTCACAAAAACCTTCACATTGCTGGGTGTGCCCTGCACGGTCACGGCGAAGCTCGTGGTACCCGTGCCGCCCCCACCACCACTGCAGGCGAGTAGGCTCATAGCAACCAGCCAAGTCAGCCCTAACAACCAACGGTTCAGTCTCATCGCTTCCTCTGTGTTTAGACGAATTTCAGAAGTCGGCGTTACCCGGCGTGCGCGGGAACGGGATGACATCACGAATGTTTTTCATCCCCGTGATATACATCAGCAGGCGTTCGAACCCCAGCCCGAAGCCGGCGTGGGGCGCACTGCCGTAGCGTCTTAGGTCTAAGTACCACCAGTAGTCCTGCTCGTTCAGCCCTGTTTCGCGGATGCGCTCCAGTAGCACCTCGTAGCGTTCCTCGCGCTGGCTACCGCCGATAATCTCGCCCACGCGGGGCACCAGCACATCCATCGCCCGCACCGTGCGCCCATCCTCGTTGAGGCGCATATAGAACGCCTTGATCTCGCGCGGGTAGTCGGTTACAATCACAGGCTTTTGGAACGCCTCCTCCGTAAGGTAGCGCTCGTGTTCGGTCTGGAGGTCGTTGCCCCAGACGGGGGGAAACTCCCAGTTGCGGTCTGCTTTTTGGAGAATCTGAATGGCTTCGGTGTAGGTGATATGTTCAAAAGGGCTGGTGGCGACATGCTCTAAGGTCTCCAGCACCGTGTTGTCGATGCGCTGATGGAAGAACTCCAGGTCTTCTTGGCAATGGTCAAGCACATAGCGGATGGTGGACTGGAGGAACTCCTGTGCCAGCTGGGCGTTATCTTCCAGCTCGTAGAACGCCATTTCGGGTTCAATCATCCAGAATTCGGCGAGGTGGCGGGGCGTGTTGCTATTCTCGGCGCGGAAGGTCGGTCCGAAGGTGTAGACCTTGCCGAACGCCAAAGCGAAAATCTCGGCTTCCAGCTGACCGCTCACCGTGAGATAAGCGGGTTTGCCAAAAAAGTCTTGGCTCCAGTCGATCTGTCCTTGAGGGGTGCGAGGTAGGTTCTCCAGGTCGAGCGTCGTGACGCGGAACATCGCACCGGCGCCTTCACAGTCCGAGCTGGTGATGATGGGCGTATGTACATAGAGGAAATCGCGCTCTTGGAAGAACTGGTGGATGGCGTAGGCGAGCGCATTCCGCACTCGGAACACCGCCCCGAAGGTGTTGCCCCGCACGCGCATATGGGCAATCTCGCGGAGGTACTCAAAGGTGTGCCCCTTCTTCTGCATCGGGTAGGTCTCGGGGTCAGCCGTCCCGTAGAGGTGAAGCGTCTCCAGTTTCAGTTCCACAGGCTGTTTGGGGGCAGGCGATTCGACCAGCGTGCCCGTCGCCGCGATACAGGCACCTGTGGTGACTTGGCGGAGCGTCTCTTCGGGCAGGGTTTCGGCGGACACCACAACCTGCAGGCTCTTGAATCGTGAGCCATCGTTCAGCTCGATGAACGAGACGCCCTTCGAGTCGCGTCGGGAACGCACCCAACCGCGCACCGTGATTCGGCTTCCGACCGGCAGTTCGTAGGCTTGTTTGACCGAGACAACTCGTGGTTCCATGCGCTTGATGCCTCCGCGTGACGGATTTAGTATACCTCTCGGCGAGGTGGGGCTTAGGGCAGTTTCTCGTTTTCGCCCAGAATCGCGCGTCCCATCACCAAGTAGTCGGCGCCCCATCGGAGCGCTTGATCGGGCGTGGCGGTGCGTCGCTGGTCGCCCGTGTCAGCGCCTCGGGGACGGATGCCGGGCGTCACAATCAGGAACGGGGGCGGCAAGTGGCGGCGGAGCAGGCGGATTTCTAACGGCGAGGCAATCACCCCGTCCAGCCCGCACTGGTGAGCCAAGTGCGCCAGTCGCTGAACCTGTGCGCGGGGCGACCGGGGAACCCCTATCGCCTGAAGCGTCGGCTTGTCCAGACTGGTCAGCACCGTGACCCCCATCAGCAGCGGGCGATGGGATAGCCCAGCGACCGCTTCTACGGCAGCGCGCATCATCGCTTCGCCCCCACTGGTATGGAGCGTCAGCATCCAGACGCCATGCTCGGCGGCGGTTCGGACTGCCAACTGCACAGCGTGGGGAATATCGTGGAACTTCAGGTCTAAAAAGACGCGCTCAGCACCGTGTTGGCGGAGAGGTTCTATCACGCTCAGCCCATGCTCCAGCACGAGCGCACCCCCAATTTTGAAGGCGTGTACTTGGGGGGCATACTGCCGAACCCACGCACACGCCTGCCCCAAATCGGGGGTATCTAACGCCAAGATAACGCGCTGGAGAACCGCTTCAGGCATCAGCGCTCGGTCTGCGCACTGTCAATCGCTTTCTTGAGCTCGCGCTCTAAGGTCTTCTCGATGCCGGGACCGAAGCCGACCTGTTCGAAGCTGATGCGTCCACGCGCATCCACAATCACAAAGTGGGGAATGCCCCGCACCCCATAAGAGCGCGCGACCTCACCGTTGGTATCCATCAGTACGGTGAAGTTGAAGTTGTTCTGCTGGAGAAATGCCCGCACGGTTTCGGCATCTTCACGCAGGTTGACCGCCAACACATGCGCCTCTTTGGCGTACTTTTGCGCCAGCTTTTGCGTATGGGGTAGCGCGCGTCGGCACGGTCCGCACCAAGTTGCCCAGAAGTCCAGCAAAACGGGCTTCCCACGCAGGTCGCGCATCGTGATTGTCTTACCGTCCAGAGTGGTCAGTTGGAAGTTCGGTGCGGGCGAACCCACGCGGTTTGGCTGCTGCTGGAAGAACCCATACGCCCCAATCGCCATTACCGCACTCAACGCCAGAATTGTCCATCGTCGTTTCATCTATCTGCCTCCTGCAGGAGTATACCATAGTCAAAGACGATTTACTTGCGCCGATGTTCTGCTCAGGGTGTGAACCCGGTCTCGCAGTATAATTACGCTTGATGAAGCGGTTTCTGGCGATAGTTCACGGGCGTGTTCAAGGGGTGGGGTATCGGCTGTTCGTCCAGTCTCTTGCGCAATCGCTCGGTGTGGTCGGCTATGTGCGCAACCTACCGGATGGCTCTGTAGAGGTGATGGCACAGGGGGCACCCGAGGCGCTGGAGCATCTGCTCAGTCGGCTCCGACAGGGTCCGCCGGGTGCGTTGGTCAGCGAGGTGGAACTCCATGGGCTGGAGCCGACCGATGAGTACGACCGCTTCGAGATTCGGCGATGAAACTATCTGCGCTCGTCCTGCTCTTGGGGTTGAGTCTTTTGGGGGCGAGTGCAGACTTGCGCTTGATGGTCGTGCTTCTCCACGAGGAGCGTCTGCCCAGCGATGATTGGGGGCAGGTTCCCCATCAGGTCGGCTGGATATTGTGGCGGGCGCCCCATCCGGTGGTAGCGTTCGCTACGGGCGAGTCGCAAACGGTCGATTCCGAGTTGTTGTCCGTAGCGCTATCGGACGCGACGGTGGAGGGGAGTCGTGCCCAGCAGGTATTTGCGCGTCGTAACGGCGTGCGCCCTCCAGCCAACCGTTTGCTTGCCCTCAGTGCAGGTCGCCTCAGAGAGCAGGGTCTGCTTCAGCGCACGCTCGCCAGTCGCCTCAGTCCCGACCGCCAACGGGGAGTCTATGTCCGCGTGCCTCAGTCGCCCGCGCCCAGCCCCTATGCCCTGCTGTCCATCGGTGCTCAGGGATTCGTGCCTATCCGAACCTACAGCGACTTGGAAGAGATGCGGGTAGAACTGTTCCAATCGGACTATGCGTGGGCACTCCTGGAGCTCACACGCTGGGACTATCTGGGTTTGGAGCTGCTGGTGGCGGAGGGGGTGGAGACTTGGGTCATCTGTTTGCCGCCCGACGGGAAACCCCATCGAACCCAGCTCACGACGGTCGTGCGCTACTCGGCGCGTGAACCTAAGGGACTACTGACCTCGCCCTCTACTCGCTGGACGGGTCTGGTGCAGGAGGTGGATGTTGTGCCGACGCTGATGCGTGCCCTCAGTGGCGAATGGGACAGCGCGGTAGAGGGCGCGCCCATCGTGGAATCGGGACAGTTCGACTGGCATCGCTTTTGGAACGGGCTTTTGCCACGCACCCTTCTGCGCGGGGCGACCGCCTCGGTAGGGATAGACATCCCACGCGATGCGCTCAGCCGTATCCGCATGCACTGGGCGGTTCAGCGGGAGTTTGCGCCAGTGGTGTTGGGATGGATAGCAGTCGGCGCGCTCGGATGGACATTTGCGGGGCTGTTGCTCTATCGCCTACGCTGGCTCCCGCGACGCTTGAGGCGAATCTATGTGGGTGGGTTAGCCGTGTTCGCCCTATTCCCGGTAGTGGCGCTCTGGTACGCCTATTGCCCCTACGACCTCTGGACAGGCAACCGCAAGAACGACCTCTCCCTGCTGGTGAGTTGGCTGATGTTGGGCTGGCTCCATTCGGCGTTGGTGATGGGTGGGATTGCGCGCCTCACTGGTACTCCGCCCCTGTGGAGCAGTGCGTTGGTGGTGCTTGGCGTCTATCTTGCGGAGCTGTTTGTCGCAGGAGGCTACGGGTTGAACCGCTCGCTGACCCACTTTGCGCTTCAGCCCAACGCTCGCCCCTATGGGATGGACTACTTTGACTTAGGTGTGTTGATGGGGTGCGCGCTTTTGGTGCCTGCGATTTGGATGGAACATCGGGGCAAGGCACGGCTCGGAGGGCGCGGACAGGTCAGCTTGGGACTGCTGTACGGGCTACTGGTGGCGGGCAGTGGACTCTCGCTTTTTGGGGCGTTGGCGCAAGCCATCTTCCCGCTCACACTGGCGTTGGGGCTGATGGCGCTCTATTCAGTTGGCGCACAGTCCGAGGGGTTTCGGGGGCGCGCCCTCCTGCCTCCAGTCGTGGCGTTGGTAGGCGTTGCAGGCGCACTGACGGTGGGAGCCATCCTCATCGACCAGACCCAACCTTGGCAGCGCCAGACGAACCTTTCGGGCACTCTCTGGCTTAGCGATTGGCAGGGCATCCCATGGCGATTGCCCGAGCCGATGATGGTGCTTGTAGTTTGGTTGGGGCTTTGGCTTGGTCTACGATTCTGGGAGCGCTTTATGGCACCGATTTGGGAGCATGCACCTGCCTTGCGTTGGGCGATGGTGGCAGGTGGGCTGGGGGGAGTGATGCCCGTTTTCTTCAGCCCGCGTGGCTGGCTGACGCTGGGGGCAGTCGCTTTTTACCTCTTGGCGATGGCGATTGAGTACCGCGTGGGCACAGTGGAGTTCGGTTACCGCCACGAGGGCAACGGGGTCGCCAAATCGCCCAAGATTACTCGGTGAAGCGGTGTTGCAAGCGCTCTATAGAGAGGGCACGCCCGGTGCTGCGCTCCAGGTCTATCAGCACGGCGCACACCACAGCGGCTCCTTTCGCCACCTCGAAGCGTGCAGGCATGCCCGTGAGGAACCGATGCAGGCTGGGCGCAGGGTCCATCCCAATCGAGGAGTTGAACACGCCACACATCCCGACATCGGTGATATAGGCGGTACCTTTGGGCAGGATACGCTCATCGGCGGTCTGGATATGAGTGTGAGTGCCGACCACGGCGCTGGCACGCCCGTCCACATAGAGGGCGAAGTTGGACTTTTCGGCGGTGGTCTCCGCATGGAAATCCACCAGCACGAACGGGGTCTCAATCGTTTCGCGCAGGGCGTCAAAAGTGCGGAAGGGGCAGTCGGCGTGCTCCATAAACACGCGCCCCGCCAGCGAAATCACCGCCAGCCGTTTATCCAGCACCTCAAAATAGATAAGCCCTTTGCCGGGAGCGAGGGGCGAATAGTTCGCCGGTCGAGCGATGCGGTCATCGTTGTCCAGCATCGGGTAGATTTCGCGCTTATCCCACACATGGTTGCCCATCGTGAAGCCGTGAATGCCGAGTGCGAACAGGTCGTTCGCTATATCAGGGGTCAGCCCGTTGCCTCCGGCGGCGTTCTCCGCGTTCGCCAAGATGAGGTCGGGGGCGTAGCGTTCGCGCCAAAGCGGTAGAATCTTTGCCACGCTGGTTCGTCCGGGGCGTCCAACAATATCACCGAGGAACAGAATTCGCATCGCTCGCTCCAAAGGCAGTAGGCTAATATTATACACACTGCCGAAAGTGGGCTATACTATGGAGGCGTGGAAAAAGCGCGCAGTACGGTGTAATCGAGGCAGACTATGAACTATAAACGCAGTTGGCTGAGTGGGCTTTATCTGACCGTAGTGTTGTGCGCATTTGCACAGAATCCTCCCCAAGCGGAGCATTCCCTGAACGAAAGTATCGGTTCTGTACCCCCCGTCTATTCGCTCTCCCAACTCAAGCAGTGGCTCGAGTCGGAAAAGAAGCGCGCTAAGGAGCGGGTGGCGGCACTGGAGGCTGAGGGCAAGAAACTGAGCAAGACCGAGCGCCATAAACTGGAAGAGGGACCCGAATATCTGGAAGCCCTATGGGACTACCTCTATGTGCGTGCCTACCCGAACGATTCGGTGGACTGGAGCGCCTATCTGCGTGCGGCGGAACAGCGCGACCTGATGAGCGAAGCGTTCCTCCCTGCCTCGGGCGCGCGCTGGGAGTTTGTCGGTCCGCGAGGGGCTACCCCGCCCTATCGCACCTACTTCGGGGTAGACCGCGTGGCAGGGCGTGTGAACGCCGTCGCCTATGACCCCCTCAACGAAGGAGTCTACTACGCAGGCGCCCCTCAAGGCGGGCTGTGGAAAACGACCGATAGCGGTCAAACATGGCAAGCGCTGGGCGACAGTTGGCAGTTCCTTCAGGTGTCCAGCATCGCCATCCATCCCACCACCCCCAACATCCTCTATGTGGGCACGGGCGACTTTCAGGGCTGGATGCGCCCCTTCTCGCTCGGCGTGCTCCGCTCCACCGATGGCGGACAGACCTGGACAGTGTTGGGTAGCGCCCAGTTCGGCAACCGCTGTGTCTCCAAAATCCTCATTGACCCCGAGAATCCCAACATCATCACCGTCTGTACCGGGTGGGGACCCTACCAGAGCGTGAACGGCAACATCTGGCGCAGTACCGACGGAGGCAACACCTGGACGCAGGCAAGCACGGTCAGCAGCATCTGGAGCGATATGGCAATCAGCGCACGCGACCCAGCCACAGGAACACGCTACTACTATGCGGTGGGGCATGGCAACCCCGCGCGCTTGCTCCGCTCCTCCAATCGTGGACAGACATGGACTGCGCTCACCCTACCATTTGGCTCGGCAAGCCGAAACTCGCTGCGGGTGGCGACTTCGCCCACCAATCCCAACCGCGTCTACCTGATGTCGGGGCAAGATAGCCAAGTCTGGGTCAGTAACGATGCGGGCACCAGTTGGACACCACTGAACCCCACAGTCGATGGCGGGTTCTATCAAGCGTGGTACGATGCGACGATGACCGTTTCACGCACACCCACCGGAGAAGATGTACTCTACTTAGGCTTGGTCGACCTCGTCCAGCGTTTGCCAAACGGCACATGGCGTTCTATCGGGCAGGGGTTCACGAGCAGTGCTATCATCCATGTGGATGTCCACGCTTCGGCGGTGAACCCGCGCAACCCGAATGAGTTGCTGTTCGGCACTGACGGTGGGGTCTACCGACTCACTTTCAACCCAAGCACGAACGCTGTGAGCATCGTCGGGCTGAACAACACGCTGGGAATCACCCAGTTCTATGCGGGCGCGTTCCATCCCACCAGTGCGACCCGTATGCTGGCAGGCGCTCAGGACAACGCCACCCCGATGGCTAACGGCGACCTGAACAACTGGCGCTGTGTGGGTGGCGGCGATGGCGGCTACAGTGCCATCAACCCCAGCAACCCGAACATCCAGTACACCACTTCGCAATACTTGGGCGTACAACGCACCACCAACAGCTGGAGCAGTTCCAACGACATCACGCCCGACATCGGTTCGGACCGTGTGGCATTCATCCCGCCCATCGCTATCCATCCCGCTCAGCCGAACCTGTTACTTGCAGGCACCAACTACTTGTGGATTTGGAACGAGACCACACGCACTTGGAACCCGCGG
>JBDNDR010000055.1:0-9445 GCA_046718995.1 Fimbriimonadales bacterium | reverse complement strand
CGCATTGAGAGCGAACTGGCGCCTGCTCAGTGTGTTATCCATGTAGACCCTTACGACCCCGAGCGTAGCCAGCACCAAGTGACGGCGGTCGCTCCCTCATCAAGCCGTGAGAGTGCCGAGTGAAACCCTACTCTACAGGGATGAGCGCCACCCAGCCGAGTGGGGTGTGTGGTTGATTGTTCTGGAAGGCGACACGGCGCGTTTTGGGAAAGATGTCGGCATTTTGACGTCCTAACCTAAAGGTCTGACGAATCTGTTCATATTCATCATCCAGACCTTCCGTGAGGGGGTTCGTGACGGTTTTCATCTCCCAGCCTCCGCCCCAGCCGATATTTAGAATCGCTCCACCTTGCGCTTCTAAGGAGTCGAGCCTTGACAGCAGGTTTGTATAGAAACGGGCGATGGTAGGCAAGCCGAAGTCCTCGTAAAACTCGGCTTCATGCTCCGCGATGGCTCGACTACGTTTGTTGCAGAGGGCAGTCCAATCACGAATAACCTGTATCTGGTGTTGCTTGAAGCCAAGCGCTTGGGAGTAGTTCTTTCGGAGCAGTATCGTGTCGATTTGGACGCTCAGGCGTGTCTGCACTTTTGTTAACAACCACTCGGCGAAGATTTTATACTCTTCGCCCCCCTGCCGTTTCTGTACCAGCTGCCCGTTGCGTAAGGTATAAACCCATATCAGCCCAATCTGCAGGTGGTCCGATTCTATCGGTTCCGTATCGCTCACATGGAGGGCGCGCAGAAGGTCGTAATTGGACTCGTTTGCCCTATCCGTGGTTTTACCGACGAGCAGCTCTCTTTCTATGGTGTTGCGCGCTACATAGCGTCGGTCAGAAGGCTTGTTGTTGGATTGCTTTGTTGTCTGGCTTGCCAACTGCTGACGCTTGTCTTGGGGCTGTTGAACCACAAGCTCCTCTAACAAGGCAGTGCGGATGGCGCCCTTGAGGGTACTTCCGGGAATGTAAGGACGCTCGTAGACATCACGCAGAAAAGCACGAACCCGCGTTTTCTCGGGATTCACAGGACAAGCGACCGAATAGGAAGCCACCTCTGCAGGCGTAATCTTGCGACTCTGGAGCCAAGCCGACCAGTTGAAGTCGGGCTTCATCATGTGGTTTGCCAGATTGGTAGGGTCTTCACGACTACGCTCCAGCACCTTCGCGATATCGATGAGGTACCAACGCCCCTGAGCATAGGCACTATCTAAGGCACTGTATTCTTGACCACTGCCAATATGGAGCGGACTTAGCACTTCCAATAGAAAGTTCTGCGTTGCCATCTTATTTCACCCCGATAGGGAATGCGTAGCCATAGCGATAGATAGGGTGCGGCGCAAGGTCGGGACTAAGGTCGACCAGTTGCCCGATGCGAAACTGCGGGGGTGCGTCGATGACCGAGCCTTCTGTGACCATCCAGACTTCCTTGCGACGCAGGTTGTTAGCCGTTGGCGAGCTGAGCCATCCGTACTTATGGGTCAGCTCGTAGGCGGAGCCACTTTGCTGAAGCCACTGGCGCTCCTCCAAGGTTGCAGGGAGCCAGGGCGACAGGGTGACGAAACGAGTTGCCGGGTTTGGTGTGTTCACTTGCCATCCGTGCTGTTCGAACTGGAAAAGCCCACGCCCAGCTCCGCGTTCACCTCCTAAACCGGTATCGCCGAGCAAGCGTAGGCACGATTCTAACGGCACCCGAGAGCTTGGTTCGCCGAACTCGACCCCAAACCAGAGTCCGCAGCCCTCTGCGAAGTGAACTTCGCCAAAATGCCAAATCTGGGAGCTGCTTGTGATGCGGTCGAGGGTGACGCGTGGTACCACGGCACGGCGATAGATACGAAGGTCATCGTTCTCGTAATCCCAAAACGGCTGGAGCGAGTCGCGCTCCTCAGGATGGATGAGTAGTTCACCATCCTGTAGGAGGAGTTGTGCGCCTGCAGAGTTGGGTGCCGAGGCAGGTTGGAGGTCAATCGGTTCCCCCTGAAGGTAAGATTGGAAGACACGCTCGGAGACCCAACGGATGCTTTTCCAGCGTTTGGCATCCTCAGGCTCCGAGTTGGGCGGCTGCAGAGGTTTCGGATAGAAGCGCACCTCCCCTGCGAAGGGGAACGCCGAGGTCAGAAAGAACGGTTCGCGCCCCTTCTCGTTGTACCGACTGAGCATTTCAGTGAGCGAGTCGCTCCCGTACAGCAGGCTGTGCATGACGCAGAGGGCGCTGAAGAGGGTGTCGGCAGGCACATAGTTGCGTACCTCTTCCTGTCCGATTCCACGCTCGCCTAAATGAACGGGTGAACGAAATCGCAGATGATAGGCAACCATGGGC
Organism: Fimbriimonadales bacterium; assembly: GCA_046718995.1. Lineage (GTDB taxonomy): Bacteria > Armatimonadota > Fimbriimonadia > Fimbriimonadales > GBS-DC > CAKZQI01. The sequence continues at coordinate 7,132 of JBDNDR010000055.1, read as the reverse complement.
GTTATTGCACCTTCTGCAGTTCTTCACGGACACGACGGATGATGTCTGTTGTCTGCTGGGAGTCGTGCAAATTGAGCAGGTTAGTCAGTTGCCGAGTTGTCTCGTTGGCGATGTAGTAGCCGAGGGGGCGTAGTTCGACTTTGAGTTGCTCAAAGCGGATTTTACCTGCCCCACGCGAGCCGTAGCCACCCAGATAGTCATCTTCCAGTAGGCGCATCCCCTCAAACAGCACCTTGAGCCACTCTATATCCTGCTCCCAATCGTTGCCGTTGAGACGGTAGATGGTGTAGACCATCTCAAATGGTTCGAAGACCGTGTCGGCAGGCACGCGCTCATTCTGGCGGGGTACTGCTGCCGAAGTAATGCGGTCGATGGAGGCTTCCCACTTGACCTCAGAGAAGGGCAGGTCGGTATCGGCAAGTTCCAGCTTCTGGCGTGAGTCGGGACTGAGGAGGGCATCACGCACGATCAGTCGTGTGGGTTTGTAGCATGCCCACTCGCCCCGTCGATCGGATGACTGATTAGAGTTTTGGTTCCGCTCACGCTCGCCGGGGGATATACCAAACACATGGCAGATAGGACAGGTTCGGTACTCGTCTTCGGCATAGCACTCGTGCAGGCGGACATCTTGAACCTTTTTATTGAGGCTTAGGTCATGGGCGCGTTCCAACAGAGCGCGCATTTTCCCCCTTAGCGAGGAGCCAGGGATGTAAGGCTCGCGAGTCACTGGATGGCGAATGATGGGGTTATCCACTCCACCGATGTCGAGTCCTGCTGCGGCGCCGCCAATATGTAAGCCCGTTAGAAGGCGGACACTGCCCGTGATGACCACTTTACCTATAATTTTGATGCTATTTGCCATTGTCATTTCCCTCCTGCGGCTTTGTGGTAAGCGAGGATTGCTTCAAACAGGTCGACGAATCGTTTGAACATTTCGCGGTCTTCACCCACAGCATCGATAGCCGTAGAGAGCACATGGGCTAATGTCTTGGCACCCTTACCCGTCGCACGAGCGGCTGCGTAAGCCATTTTGGGCTTCAGCATGACCAATTCGTGGTGCCAATCGCTCATGCCTTGTCGCATCTCCATCTTCTTGACCATTCCGTAGATGTTGCGTATCTGGCTGGTGGTCAATCCTTCGGTCTTGACTTGTCTACCGACCTCCTCTGCCAGTTTCACAAGGGCGTTGCCACCTTCACGGACAGCGCTGTGTATTTCCTGAGAGCTGAACTGTCTGGTCTGAGGTTGACTCGGTCGCTGTTGGTTCATCATCATCCCTCCTTAGTCAGATTTGCGTGTGTAGAGTTCTGCCCAGCGTGCAATCACATGGAGGTAGGGGATTAAGCTATCTCTTGGCTGGGCAATCTGTTGATAGATTTGGTCAATCGTGTTTTTGTGGACTTTGTGGCGTTCACCAAAGCGCGCCAGATGATACTGACTGCGCCAGAGCCATCGAGCATAGAAGGTGAGGTCTTGTACGCGGTTGGGCGCAGCGCTCACTGGTTGACGAAGGTTTCGGCGCACCCATGCGGCGTTCCGCTGATAGAGGCTGGCAGTCGAGGCTAAGCGCGTGATAAAGGAACGGGGCAGTGGCGGGGTGTCCGCGCTTCCCTCAACCATCTGACATACCTGCTGGAAGGCAGTGCGCACGCGTTCGAACTCGCCCCAGCCCATCGGGGTCTGCAGGAAGCTGATGGCGTCCTTCTCACGCGATTGCCCACTGGCGAACCACCGATGTTGTTTTGCCTGGTCGTCGAGTGCCACACGCGCCGACTCTGCCAATCGGTAGAGGGGAGCGGTACCGTGGTCAATCGCAATTCCTGCAGAAAGCGTGATGTGGTCAGCCCCCACAAGCCTTCGGAACTGATTGCGGATGGTGTGTGCCAGTTCGGGTAGCACGCTCCATGCCCCCACGATGAACAGGTCATCCCCGCCCGCATACAATAAATAGAGCTGTTGCTGGTCCGCATAGGGCTTGCACAGGTGCGCGACATAGCCCTCAAAGAAGAGGCGAATTGTTCGGCTGAGCGTTGCCATTCGGCTCAGGGTCGCAGACGGCAAAAGCCCTTTGGCGAATACCCGCCCCAGCGAGTCGACATCCATACGCAAGACACCCAGCCAGGGCGCCCCCTTACTGTTTTCGGCAATCTCTTCAAAGTCGGGCAGGCGGTGTCCAATCGGTTGGGGTGTTGCGGTTGCCAGCGGGCGGAAGCCGTAGCTCCAGCCCTCGATCCGATCTGAGGGGATGAAGTCCTTCGTTTTGAATGAGAGGTGTAGCGCACGCATCGGAACATCAGAGGGGAGCGGCTGACCAGCTTGAATGATGTGGAGCTTCCAACCGAAGGCGCGCAGTGCCTCTTCCCAAGTGGCGTTGGCAGGGGGCGCTTGCGGGTCTACCTGTTCTATCACGAGGGCAGAGGGGGCACGTATCTCCCTACCTAACTCTTCGAAGGAGAGGCAGCGCCTACACTTGCGCACGCCATCATCTATGCGCCCCCCGACATATTCACCATAGCAAACTTGGCATAGCGATTGCGCATCGCGGGCGCGTTGAGCAGGTGTGAAGAGCTGTTGGAAATCGGTATCAGGCAGTTCTGCCCAGAGGCGCAACTTCCGCTCCCCTGCCAGCACCGCGAGTTCGTTCCATTTAGAGCTCATCGCCGAAGAGTTGAGTAGGTCACCTGCCGTGAGTGGAACCCACGCCAGCAGGAGGCGTAGGTCTCCTTGAAAGGCTTGCAATAACTTTTGGCTAATCTGCGTGCGCAGACGCTCTAAGTTCGACTCAGACTTGTAGGGTGCTAACAGGTAAAAGTGCCCTCCACTGACGAAGATTGAACAGACCGGAGGCAGGTTCAGAGCGTTCAGGATGAACTCTGCAATTGCTTCCGTGAGCAGTTGCAGGAAGGCAGAGCGTCCCTTCAACCCGCGTGCCACTCCGCCCCGACCTGTCAGATACAGAAACGCTTGAATCCCCGAGAGGTCGCCTTTGACCAGCAACAATATGGGGGGTGTGTATTCCTGAAGGTTTGCCTTCGCCTTTTCTAACTCTTGGGTGTCTAACTGCTGGTCTAAGCAAGCGGCGATGGCGGCGGTCACGCGCAGGTGGTCATAAAGCGACACATCGGGTAGGGTGCGCTCATCGTGCTTTTCCCATGGAGTCGCGGAGGGGATAAAGCTGGTGTACTTTTCCAGCAGTGCAAGCAAGGTGCGAAAGTCGGCTTCGTGGTAGGTACGCCCGTTCGTGAATGTCTGCCACTCCTGTTGAAACATGTCCCACAGCCTTTTGTAGTCCGCCTGATTTACAGTGGAGGCTTGAGTGGGCATGAGCAGGTCGCTTTCCCAATCGAGGGGTTGCACTGCGTAGTATTGTGGTGTTGGATAGGAATTGCGATTGTCTGTTTGCCACCCCAAAGGGATACGGGAAAGGATACAGGTCAGGGCACTATTAGGAGGGGCAGTTTGGGGGTGCTGTCCTGTCTCGCGTTCCCCTGCAGCAAGCGAGTCTGCCACCTGCACGAGGAGACAAGGGCGAGTAATCTCGTGGTCTGTGCGGGGGAAATTGGGGTTATGGTGTTGGCGGATTGCCTCCACGATGAAGTTGCGAATTGAGTCGGGGAAGTAGGGCTGGTCGCACCAACGAGTGCCATAGTCTTGGTGACTATTATAGGAACCCCACTCGGCTCTCTGCTGGAATTTCCCGATGTCGTGTAGGAGCGCCGATAACCATATTGCATGGTTGTTTGCCATAACCGTACTCCGTGTCAGTAAATACTCCTCTCGTTCAGCGATTCCTGCAATTAAGAGTGCGGATTTAGGGGAAATTGGTGCAAATCGTAGGGCTTAGTCGAGAAAGGTATCTTTGGGCTTGGTGCTGTGAGGCATAACATAGACGACGGTGTTTTTTGGGGCGATGGCAAGGTGGATTCACCCCCGAACGCAATTACGCACGCATCCACTCCCTCCCCCCTTGACTTTTTTATATGCGATTGGCTATAATATACTCCGCTGGGGCGTAGCCTCGCTTGGGGCTATGCTGGAGGTTCATCTGCACAATGAACCGGGCTAACATCACGGAGCGTGGAACCACACGCAGGAAGAGATTTGCGAAGCGACACCGGTACTGGTGTTGCGAACGCGTCTGAATGCGCCCGAACCGGGCGCGAAAAGAAGCCTCTCTCCTGCGCGTGAGAGGCTTCTTTTTATGCCCCAGCAACAAAGGATGGAGGCACTATGCCAACGATTAACCAACTGGTACGGAAGGGTCGTAAACCGAAGGTAAAGAAGACGAAGTCGCCCGCGTTGCAGGCGTGTCCTCAGCGGCGGGGCGTCTGTACGATTGTGCGTACGATGACTCCGAAGAAGCCCAACTCGGCGCTTCGGAAGGTCGCACGCGTGCGCTTGACCAACGGCATCGAAATCACCGCCTACATTCCGGGCATCGGACATAACCTGCAAGAGCACTCGGTGGTGCTGGTGCGCGGAGGGCGTGTGAAAGACCTACCGGGCGTGCGCTATCACATCGTTCGGGGTACGCTGGACTGCGCGGGCATTGAAAAGCAGCCGACGACCCGAAACCAAGACCGGCGCATGCAAGGACGCTCTAAGTACGGTTCCAAGCGTCCCAAAGCTGCCAAGAAGTAAGAGGTGAAACGATATGCCGCGTAAAGGTGCTGTTCCGAAGCGAGTGGTGTTGCCCGACCCTGTGTACAACAGTGAGTTGGTGGCACGGTTTGTCAACCGCATGATGAAGGGCGGAAAGAAGTCGGTCGCCGAGAAAGTGTTCTATCAGGCGATGGCGATTATTGAACAGAAAACGGGTCAGCCTGCGCTGGAGGTGTTCCAGCAGGCGATTGAGAATGTGGCGCCCCAAGTGGAAGTGCGCCCACGCCGAGTTGGGGGTCAGACCTATCAGGTGCCGATGGAAGTGCGTCCTGAACGACGGCGCTCGCTGGCACTGCGTTGGATTGTGTCGTCGCTCCAGCGCAAAAAAACCGGTCGCCCCGCCCACGAACGGCTCGCCCAAGAGATTTTAGATGCATACAACAAGACGGGGGGCGCCTACAAGAAGCGAGAGGATACCCACCGTATGGCTGAGGCGAACCGCGCCTTCGCCCACTATCGCTGGTAAATAGGAGGCAAATAGAGATGGCACGACAGCATCCGTTGGAGAAAACGCGCAATATCGGAATCGCAGCGCACATCGACGCTGGGAAGACCACGACCACCGAGCGTATCCTGTACTACACGGGACGAATCCACCGCGTGGGTGAAGTGCACGAAGGTGCCGCCACGATGGACTGGATGGAACAAGAGCAAGAGCGCGGAATCACCATTACCTCTGCCGCGACAACCAGCTTCTGGAAAGACCATCGGATTAACATCATCGATACGCCCGGACACGTGGACTTCACTGTGGAAGTGGAGCGCTCTATGCGCGTGCTGGACGGCGCTGTCGCCATCTTCTGTTCGGTGGGAGGCGTTCAACCTCAGTCGGAGACCGTCTGGCGTCAGGCGAACCGTTACCGAGTGCCGCGCATCGCCTTCGTCAATAAGATGGACCGGGTCGGCGCTGACTTCTTCCGAGTGGTGGAGCGTATGCGTGAGCGCCTGAACACCAACGCCGTGCCCATCCAAATCCCCATCGGTCAGGAAGAGAACTTTCAGGGTGTGATCGACCTCATCGTGATGAAGGCGGTCTACTGGCTGGATGAAAAGGGCAACCAGTATGAGTATCGCGAGATTCCCGCAGAGTTCCAATCTCAGGCGGCGGAATGGCGCGAGAAGATGATTGAAGCCGCCGTCGAGATGGACGATGAGTTAATGGAACGCTATCTGGAAGGTGGAGAGATTACCCCAGAGGAGATTAAGCGCGCGCTTCGCAAAGGCACTCTGGAGTTCAAGCTGGTGCCTGTGCTGTGCGGCTCGGCTTACAAGAACAAGGGCGTCCAACTCCTGCTTGATGCGGTGCTGGACTATCTGCCCTCGCCCGTGGACATCGGCGCGGTGAAGGGCATCCATCCGGATACCCACGAAGAGATTGAGCGATTACCCTCCGATGATGAGCCGGTCTGTGCGCTTGCCTTCAAGATTCAGAACGACCCGTTCGTGGGCAAGCTGACCTATGTGCGCATCTACTCGGGCAAGATATCAAAAGGCTCCTACATTTTCAACGCCACCAAAGACAACCGCGAGCGCATCGGGCGTATCCTGCAGATGCATGCGAACAAGCGTGAGGACATCGATGAGGCGTTCGCAGGCGACATCGTTGGCGTGATTGGCTTCCAGAACACCACAACGGGTGATACGCTCTGCGACCCAGACCATCCCATCCTGTTGGAGCCGCCTCAGTTCCCCGAGCCGGTCATCTCGCTGGCGATTGAACCGAAGACCAAAGCCGACCAGGACAAGCTGGCGAACGCGCTCCAACGCCTTGCTGCAGAAGACCCCACTTTCCGCATCTCTACAGACCACGAGACAGGGCAGACCATCATCTCGGGTATGGGCGAACTGCACCTGGAGATTATTCTGGATCGCCTCTACCGCGAGTTCAAAGTGGAAGCGAACCAAGGTCGCCCACAGGTTGCCTACAAGGAGACCATCCGTACCCCAGCCAAAGCCGAAGGTCGGTTTGTGCGCCAGTCGGGTGGGCGCGGTCAGTATGGGCACTGCGTGATTGAGATTGAACCCGGCGAACAGAACAGTGGCATCGTGTTTGAGAACAAGATTGTGGGTGGTGCCATCCCCCGCGAGTTCATCCCCGCAGTGGAATCGGGTGTCCGCGAGTCCGCCGATGCGGGTGTGTTGGCTGGCTACCCCGTCGTGGATGTGAAGGTGCGCCTGGTGGATGGCTCGTTCCACGAGGTCGACTCGAGCGAGATGGCGTTCAAAATCGCCGGCTCGATGGCGTTCAAGGATGCGGTGCATCGCGCGAAGCCAGTGATTCTGGAACCGTATATGGCGCTGGAGGTCACGACGCCCGAGAACCATGTGGGCGATGTGATTGGTGACCTGAACTCGCGGCGCGCGCGTATCGAGATGATTGAGCCAGGCGTCGGCGGTACCCAGGTGGTGCGTGCGCTCGTTCCGCTCGCCGAGATGTTCGGCTATGCAACGACCCTGCGTTCGTTGACCC
>JBDNDR010000054.1:0-9492 GCA_046718995.1 Fimbriimonadales bacterium | reverse complement strand
GACAACTGTGGAACGTGGGGAACTTCCCATATGCCCACTCCAAGTCGCCCAAGAACGGCTGGAGTCGCACTTTGCGCAGGCTCGGTTCCAACACCTCCAGTCCCAACACGGTGGCAGGGAGCATATAGGCAGGTGCGGCGCTCCAGGCGTGGCAGTGGCTCCGTGTGAACCACCCCGAATCTTGACCGAAGAGCCAGCCCGCCTCGTTGGCGTGGAGCGGATTGCGCGGGCGCTTGGTCGGGAAGGTCTCCCAGCAGGTGGACGCCCCCATCTGCACCATCAAGCCCCAGTCGCGCCGAATGGTATCCATAATCTGCTGGCGACGCCCCAAGCTCAGGAGCAGCTCCAGCAGGAATGCGCTCATAAACGGGCTTCCGATTTGGACAAAGTCGGCAGGTGGAGCGTCCAGATAGCGTTCCAACTGGGTGCGCCGTTCTGGGGGCGGAATGTTGCACAGGAGCGCCACAACTTGGGTCTGCATGCTATAGACCTCGCTGTGGCTTCCGTCGGCGCGTAGGCAGTCGGTGTAGGCGCGCTTCGCTTCGTTCCAGAGGCGTTTGTTGATTGCCTCGCGCAGGTCTGACGCCCACTGGCGCCAAGTTTGCGCATGGAGGGTCTCACCGAGCAACTCAGCGATTTGAGCGGTATCTTCCCACGCCTTCACCAGCCACATATTCTGGTGGGTCACGACGCCTTTGCCCGGCGTGTCCATCGGCGCCCAGTCCAGCATGTTCCACGCCTCGATGTCCAATAGCCCCTCGTGATTGATATAGCGCGTGTGGAAGCTCTCATTCTGGCGCACGATAGAGGGGAACACCTCTTTCAAGAACGCCTCATCGCCCGTGAAGAGGTAGTACTCTCGGCAGGCGACCGCCCACAGGAGCGCCCAAGCAGTCAGCAAGTTCTCCCAAGCACTGGGCACTTGGCTCTCTACAATCGGTGCCTTCTCGGTGGAGCGCCCTGCCAGTAGGAGACAGTGGCGCGCCAGGCGATATTCGCCGAATCCAGCATAGGCAAACAGCGACTCGTTGCGCGCATCGCCCACCCAAAAGGTCTGCTCATAGGCGGGGCAATCCACATAGGTATCTTCACTGCAGAGGCGCACCGTAGTGCGTGAAATCTGATAGATTCGGTTCAGGAGCGCATCCGAGCAGACGAACTCCCCGCGATCCTCGTAGGGGTAAAGGCTCTGATAGCACCGCACCGAGCGCAGGTGAACCGGCTCTGTGGCACCTTCAGGGAATCGGAAGGTGAGCGTGGCGTAGCGGAACCCGCGCCGAGTGATGCTCTGGAAACGCTGCCAGCCCCGACGCGTGATGTAGCGGAAGGTGTTGTTCAGCCCATAAGTCCACTGCACACGGTCAGGACGCACAGGGTCAAGATACTCAAACCCGTTGAAGTCAATCGCCACTCCCTCTGGCGCTTCCAGCTCTATCTCCACATAGCCCGAGACCTCATCTTTGAACTCCAGCCACAGCTCCAAATCGCCCGATTGGGGCGGATACAGGGTCGCACTATCGCTGATGGAGCGGATGGCGTTTGAAGTGTTCTCCACACGGGCGGGTTCGGCAAGGGGCTTGGCGTTCGCTGTGAGCGAGAACACGCTCGCTGGTGCGGTGTGGAGTGCGTCCACCGCAATCGCCTTGGGATGGCGGCGCAGGTCTTGGGGCGTGGCGAGACGGAGCGCTTGACGGAACTCGTCGCTCTCCGTGTTCTCAAACGGACCGACGATGACCCACGGATAGTCGGCGCGCTCCATCAGGGGGTTGACCAGTGTCAGCCCGTCGCCCTCCCAGTCCATCACAGGATAGTAATACCAGTCGTGGTACGAGCGTGATATATCGATGGTGAGCAGATGCGTGCCGGGCGTGACCTGGAAGGTAATCCAGGCATCTCCCGAGAGGGACTGCCCATTCAGATAGACCTTCTCGTTCCATGCCCAGTGATGGTCTACGCGCAGGCGCACGGTGGTCGGTTGACTGGCACGCAGTTCGGTCGCAATCAACCCGCAGATGAAGCGTGGGTTTGCGGTGAGGTCGCCCTCTGCCAGATAGGGCTTGAGGTCAAATGCCCATGCACCTCGGGGCGGCTGAACGACTCGAGTTCGGAGTACCCGCTGGGGATAGAGCGGCTCGAAAGTGAGGTTCGGGATGGGTCGGGGATGCAGTTCGCCCCACGGTGGACACCCCGCTTCGCCGATTTCTACCGCCTCGTTCCATTCGTAGTCATCGAATCGGGGCATCGTCCAGTCGCCGATAGCTCGGCGTGCATCGTAATGTTCGTCGAACCCCAGTTGGCACGACATTCGGCTGGCGCGTCGGTCAAAGGCGGGGTGCGGTGCATTGAGCCACGAGGCATCGCTGGCGGCGACAACCTTGCCATCCGCTTCCACTTGGGCAATCAGCCCGCCGCGCCCTTTCCCGCGTACATAGTCGTATTGGAAATTGCCTATCCCCCAGTGATGCACCAGCACCGCAATCGCATTCAGACCGCTGTGTGCAAACTGGGTGACATCATGCACATCATAGTACCAATGGTGATGGAAGCCACGAATCGGTCCGTGCCCGATGAGCCGTCCGTTGAACCATAAAGTGTAGCGTGAGTCGGCGCTGAGAGCTACCTTGACTTCGCGGAACCCGCCCGAAAGCTGGAACTCTTTGCGCACACACCAGTAGAAATTACGAGGCGACGGCTCGCCCGGAGACCATATCCAACGCGCACGCCAATTCATAGCACGGTTATTCCATAGAGGCACTACGCTTCCTGCAAAATCAGGACTAAAGTCCCTATGGCAAACCAGCAATACTATTGTATCCTATAGGTAATAACGCAATACCGCTGGAGACAGAGTCCACGATGGTGAAATCTCCAGCGCCCAAGTCCAAATTAGGACTAAAGTCCGTAGGGGGATGGAACTTTTTAGAGTATAAATAGTATACTATACAGCGGCGCTCGCGACGGCGTTGCCAAATCGAGCCGTTTGTACCAAAAAGGGCTTAGTCCCTGCCGTGCCTGCCAGCCGGGTGGTTCGTCCGCCCGGCTTTTTTTATGGTATACTGAGCCTATGGCGTCCCTTAAACCGCTGATAGGTATCACCTGCAACTGGAAGCCCCACGATAGCGGTGGCTACTTGCGCTTGGACGATGCTTACGCCCAGGCGGTCGCGCGTGCGGGTGGACTGCCCGTTCTGATCCCGACCCGAAGCGACCCCGATGCGCTGGCAGAGCGTCTGGACGGCTTGCTCATCCCCGGCGGCGACGATATTGACCCACGCCACTACGGTGAGGAACCCCATCCAGCCACCCAAACCGTCAGCCACCCGCGCTTTGAACAGGAATGGGCAACCCTTCAGGCGTTTGAGGCGCGCCAAAAGCCGGTTTTGGGCATCTGCTACGGGTGCCAACTCCTCAATGTGTGGCGTGGCGGCTCGCTCTATCAGCACCTACCCGACCTGGAGACCGTCACTTTGAAGCACCGCAAGGAACATGACGAGCCAGACCATCCGCGCCACTTTGTCCAGATTGAACCTGACTCGTTCCTCTATCGCCTGATTGGCATGGCACAGACCGAGACGGTCAGCGCGCATCATCAAGCGATTCGAGCGGTGGGGCGCCATCTGCGCGTCGTGGCTCACTCGCCCGATGGGGTGATTGAGGCAATAGAAGACGCTTCGCTTCCCTTTTTTGTGGGGGTTCAGTGGCATCCCGAGCGCGACCCCGATGCCCCCGCCACACGGGCGCTCTTTCAGGCGTTCGTGCGCGCATGCCGAGGCGAACTGAAATAAAAAAGCGCCGTGTGGGGCGAGACCACACGGCGCAGTACCCTCGCGCAGGCATTAGGGGAGAGGACTAAGCCTTTCCGATAATGGCGCCTATAGTATCCCCCACCTCCCTTTAAGGGCAGGTTAAGCTCTGTTAAGATACGGTGAAATTTCGGGGCTGATGGAATAAGTTGTTTTTGGGACGCAATCTTTGGCTCAATGGCGGGCGGATGATGACGAAAGGGATTTGCTTTGGGTATAATCAGATGCTGGCGGATGTGGGGCGTGCCGTTTTACGAAAGGGGCATACTTTTTCGTAAAACGGCAACCACCCCCTTCCGTGATGAGAGATACAGGAGGTAGTAGGATACGATGTCGCTGACACCTGAGCAGAAAAAGCAGATTATCGAAGAGTTCAAGCGCCATGAGGGCGACACGGGGTCTCCCGAGGTTCAAATCGCCCTGCTGACCGCACGCATCAACTCTTTGACCGAGCATATGAAAACCCATCGCAAGGACTTCCACTCGCGCCGTGGGCTGGTGATGCTGGTGGGACAACGCCGTCAACTGTTGAACTACCTCGCAGACCAAGACATCCAGCGCTACCGCGCGATTGTGCAAAAGCTGGGTCTGCGGTCTCAACGCTAACAGGAGGTTTAACTCATAATGCAAGCACCCTATGTGGTCTCCGCCGAAATCGGCGGACGCCTTTTGACACTTGAAACGGGGCTATTAGCCAATCAAGCCAGTGCCGCAGTCACGGTGCGTTATGGCGATACCGTCGTGCTAGTCACCGCCACCATGAGCCACAAAGCACGCACCGATATAGACTTTTTCCCGCTCACGGTGGACTTCGAGGAGCGCAAGTACGCCGTGGGCAAGATTCCCGGCGGGTTCATCAAACGCGGGGGACGCCCGTCCGACGAATCGATCGTACAAGGACGCCTCGTTGACCGCTCGATTCGTCCTCTCTTCCCCAAAGGCATGCGCAACGATGTCCAAGTCATCGTGATGCCCGTGTCGGTGGACTTTGACCATCCGCCGGCGGTGCTGGGCATCATCGGTGCTTCCGCCGCGCTCACCATCTCGCCCATCCCTTGGGACGGACCGCTTGGTGCCGTGCGCGTCGGCTATCTGGATGGCGAGTTCATCATCAACCCGACCAGCGAACAGAGTGAGCGCTCGGCGATGGAGCTGGTTGTCTCCAGCCGCCCCGACCATATCATGATGATCGAAGCGGACGCCGATCAAATCTCTGAGGAGGTGATGCTGCAGGCACTGGAGCTGGCGCATCAAGAGAACCAGAAGGTCATCGCGCTGATTGAAGAGTTCCAGCGTGTGGCAGGCAAGCCCAAGGCAGAGGTACCCCTCTACCTCGTGAGCAGTGAAATCAAGGACGCGGTGAAGGCGTTCGCAGGCGACACACTCAAATCGGCTATCCAGAACCCCGACAAGTTGGCGCGTGAAGCGGGGCTGAGCCAGCTCAAAGACGAAATCGTCGCCCAGATGAACACGCCCGCCGACCCCGACTCGCCACCGCCCTACGAAGGACGCGAGCTGGAACTGGCGATGGCAGTGGACGAGGTCATCAAGGCGCAAGTGCGCGAACTGATTCTGAACGAAGGCAAGCGTCCCGATGGGCGCGCACCCCACGAAATCCGCGAAATCCGCTGCGCTGTCAACCTGCTCCCACGCACGCATGGCAGTGGGCTGTTCCAACGCGGTCAGACCCAAGTGCTGACCACCTGTACACTGGGCGCGCTGGGCGAAGCCCAGATTCTGGATGCCCTCAGCGAGGAAGAGACCAAACGCTACATGCACTTTTATAACTTCCCACCGTTCAGTGTGGGCGAGGTGCGTCCCCTGCGCGGTGCTGGACGGCGCGAGGTCGGGCACGGTATGCTGGCAGAGCGCGCCTTAGAGCGTGTCATTCCCCCTGAGGAGGAGTTCCCCTACGCCATCCTCCTCTACTCCGAAGTGCTGGAATCGAACGGCTCCACCTCGATGGCAAGCACTTGCGGTAGCACGCTGGCGCTAATGGACGCAGGCGTGCCCATCAAAGCCCCCGTCGCAGGAATCGCCACTGGACTGGTCTACGAAAGTGAAGACCGCTACGCCATCCTCACCGACATTCAGGGGATGGAAGACGCTACGGGCGATATGGACTTCAAGGTGGCAGGCACGGCGAACGGTATCACCGCCATCCAGCTCGACCTGAAGATACCGGGCTTGCCGATGCCGATTATCGCCGAGACTCTCCAGAGTGCCCGCCAGGCGCGGCTGTTCATTCTCAGCAAGATGCTGGAGGTCATTCCAGCGCCGCGTCCTGAGGTCTCACCGCGAGCGCCGCGCATCTTCGTGATGGAAATCAATCCCGATAAGATTGGCGAAGTCATCGGACCGGGAGGCAAGACCATCAAGAAGATTAGTGCCGACACGGGCGCACAAATCCAGATTGAGCAGACGGGCAAGGTCTATATCGCGGCGCCGAATGGTGAGGCAGGCGAGTTGGCACGCCAGATGATCGAGGCGCTCACGAAAGAGCTGGCAGTGGGCGAAATCTACACAGGGCGCGTCACCCGCCTTATGTCGCGGGGCGCGTTCGTCGAGGTGCTCCCCGGCAAAGAGGGCTTAGTGGAACTGCGCGATTTGACCGACCGGCGTGTGAACCGCCCCGACGAGGTGGTCAAGGTCGGCGATATGTTGCGCGTGCGCGTGAAAGAGATTGACAGTCTGGGACGCGTGAACCTGACCACGCGCGGAGTGGAGCAACCGGAGGGGAGTGCGCTTGTGAACACCGCTCCAGTACGCCCAGTGGAGGGAACAGCACCTGCAGGCTCGGGACGCCCGAACCGTCCTGCGCCACCCCGCCCTCAACCGCGTGGAGGCGACCGACCACCCCGCCAAGAGAGCGCCGAACCCGTAGAAGACCTACCGAAACCCCAGTTCCGACCGAAACGCTAAAGTGCAGTACTCACCCTGCCCCGTGCGGGTCTCGCATCAGGCTCGGCACGGGGCAAGTGAGTCTGGACGCCAACTCCCCTATCCTCAGCCGCCCTCGATGACAGAGAGAATCCGATGTATCTGTCATGTCCCTAAAAACCCATCTATTCGCCTAACGAAGACTCCATGGGATTTACGCGCTTGCCAGCAACCTGTCTTACGCCTTCTCCAATCAACTGGTATAATCTAACCGAAGGGGTGTAGCGATGGCATTACAAGTGGCTGAATGGGTCGATCGTCTCCGTCCTTACCGCAGGCGGGTGCGTGGTTTGTTGATGTGGCGGATGGGCGCTATCGGCGGCACGGCTGGGGCGCTCGTTGGAACCGGTCTGAGCATAGTGGATTGGGTCGGCTGGCTTGTTATCCCTCTCTACTGGCTCCCACTGAGTGTGGGCATCGGGATTCTGCTGGGCATCGCCCGCGCCTTGACGCTCCGCGTTGCCGACTCCGCCCTCGCTCAGCTCATCGACCAGCGGGCAGGTCTCAAAGACCGTCTTCAGACGGCGTTAGAGCACACCGACCTCCAACACCTGTTCGATAGACCGCTCCACGAAGATGCCCAGAACGCACTGGAACAAGCTGACCCGCGCCAAATCTTCCGCTACCGCTTCGGACGCTGGCAAGGGGCGTTCGTGGGCGCCGTTGCGCTGATGCTCTTTATGCACTTCCTTCCCCAGCTGTTGGCAGTCGCCCTGCCCGAACGGCGCGAACAGCAGAAGGAGATTCAACAGTCTGCAGAGCAACTGAAGGAGGTCGCTAAGCCGATTCTGGAGGAGGCGAAGAAACCCGATGCCGACGAGTTAGCCAAACGCATCGCCCAGAATGTGGCGCTGTACAACAAGCGTGCCCGTGAGGCGAAGATGGATAAGCGTGAGGCACTCCTGCGCGCCAACCAGGTTCTGGAGGACGCCCGCCGATTGGAGCAGAAGAACACCCAAAAGATGCAGGAGGCAATCCGCTCGGCACAGACCGCTGGCGAGCAGATGAAACAACTCGCCCAAAAGCAACAGCAACAACTCGACAGCACCCTGCGCGACCTCCAAGAGCAGATGAACCGCCTCCAGCAACAACTCCAATCGGGCAAAGACGCTCAAGGCAACCCCCTCAGCCCCCAAGCACGCGAACAGCTCCAAAACCAACTGAACCAGCTCCGAGCCACCCTGAACGCCCTGCAAAACCCCAACACGAACGCCCTCCAGAGCCAGCAGAACGAACTGGAACGCCAACTCCAAGCCTTGCAACGCCAACTCCAGTCGGGCAAAGACGCTCAGGGCAACCCGCTCAGCCCCGAACAGCAGGAACAGCTGAAAAAGCAGATGGAACAGCTCCGCGAGCAAATCCGCGCCCTCAAACTCTCGCAGGAAGCCCAAGAGTTCCTACGCAAACTCTACAACGACCCCGCCTTCAAAGAGGCGATGCAACACCTGCAAGAGCTGGCTAAAAAGGTACAACAGCAACAGCGCGAACAAGACCCCCAACAACGCAAACTCACGCAAGAGGAGATAGAAAAGCAAATCCAAGAGCTGGAGCGCGCCATCGAAGAGCTGGCGAAGAAGTACAAAAACGATGAGGACATCCGAAAACTCGCCGAGCAAATCCGTGACCAGGTCAAGCAGATCAAGGAGCTAAGCCAATGCAACGGCGCCTGCTCAGGATTGGGCTTGGGGATGGGTCAAGGCTTCGGATTGGGTGCCCAAACGGGCACAGGAGCAGGTATGGGCATGGGGCGTGGTGGAGCATGGGATAAGAACGACTACTTCGGCCAGCCCGAGCAGTTCAATCAAGGCGAGCGCCAGCCCGAGCTGAAAATCCCGATGAAGGATCGGGCACTTCAAGAAAGCCAGCCGCTCCTACCGACTGAGGGCGACTATATCGATTTTGAAGCGCCCCCCACGCCTGGCAGTAGCTCTATCCCACTGAACCGGGCGCTCCCGACCTATCAGAAGAAGGCAGAGCAAGCCCTGAGCCAACAGAAGGTTCCCCCTGCCGAGCGTAAGCGGGTCAAACGCTATTTCGAGTCGCTCCAGTCCGGGAGGTAAGTGATATGGAAGACGGTAAGCAGGTCGCTGAGTGGTTTCGTCAAGAGTTTGAAGCGCTCCGCACCCAGATTGCGCGCGTGGTGGTCGGGCAGGAAGCGGTTGTGGAGAGTGTGTTGGTGGCGGTATGCGCCGGCGGGCATGTCCTGCTGGAGGGTGTGCCTGGGCTGGGCAAGACTCTTTTGGTACGCACGCTGGCTCAGGCGTTGAACCTCCAGTTCGCACGCATCCAGTTCACCCCCGACCTGATGCCTGCCGACATCACCGGTACAAACATCCTCGCCGAGAGTGAGACAGGGGCACGCAGTTTCACTTTCCGCCCCGGTCCGATTTTCGCCAATATTGTGCTGGCGGACGAAATCAACCGCGCCACCCCCAAAACCCAATCGGCTCTGCTGGAAGCGATGCAGGAACAAGCCGTGACGGTAGGGGGTAAACGCTACCCACTGGAGCCGCCCTTCTGGGTGCTGGCAACCCAAAACCCGATTGAACAAGAGGGCACCTACCCCCTCCCCGAAGCCCAGTTAGACCGCTTCTTCTTCAAAATCTTGGTAGGATACCCCTCGCTGGAGGAGCTGCGCGAGATTGTAGACCGCACCACCGGCGCCGAGATGCCCCAGCCCGAGGTCGTTGCAGACCGCGAGACCCTGCTCAAGATGCAGCGGGTCGTGCGTGAAGTGCCGATTGCCCGCC
>JBDNDR010000053.1:0-9527 GCA_046718995.1 Fimbriimonadales bacterium | reverse complement strand
TACTTCCCGCTCCTCGTTGACCCTTACATCAAGGGGGGTATGATGGGCACTGCGATGCAGACCCGCAAGCAGAAGGGTATCTGGTACTGTCCGTCTGACTCCGTTACTTGGATGGGCGAACTCAATGATGAGAATAGAATCTTTGAACTCACGGGTCTACGCCACTACCAGGTGATTGGACACGACTACATGTACAACACTTGGCTGGTCTATACCTACGCCGACCGCCTGCGCGGCGGGAGTGTCTCTCAGTGGCGGTTCAAGCCGAAAACCATCGCCGAGGTCGCACGCCCCGCCGAGATCACGGTGGCGTTTGATGCCTTCGCAATGTGGCACGGTCAGTCGCGCGGTCCAAACGGCGGCCCGATTCCCGACAACTGGAATGTGGGGTTCGCCGATGGGCATGTGAAGAACATTCCCCACCCCGTGTTTATGGACCAGCACCCCGCTGCGAATGTTGGGGGCGCAGGGCGTCCTATTCGCCTCAACCAAGACCCCGCCGCCTCCGACCCCAACGCCTAACTCCATTGGTAGCGCAGGGGCAATCCCTGCGCTACCGTCTCAACTCGTCAGCCCCTGCTTGCGCGCCGACTTCCAGCGGTCGTGGAGCCACAACCACTGGTCAGGGTAGCGACGCACATACTCCTCCAGAACATCGTTCAGCGCCTGCATAATGCGCTCCGAATCGGCGCTGAGGTCACCCGTTCCCTCAAACTGCATCGGGGGTAAGATTTCCACACGGTGATAGTCGCCGGGCAATCGCACATTGAACAGACACACCAACGGCGCCCCGGTACGCAGGTGAAACACAGCGGGGCCTGCCACACTGCCAGCCTTCCGCCCAAAAAACTCTATGAAGAGGTCTCCAGCGTTCTGGTCAGGCAGGATGCCCACAATCTCGTTGGCGCGTAGTGCCTTCAGCACGGGGCGCACGGCGTGGTCGCGCATAATGACCTTGTAGCCACTGCGCTCGCGCACCATCGTGATGAGATCGGTCGTGGCAGGGTCTTCGGTATGTCGTGCGATGACCCATATTGGATAGCCGAGCATGCACAGATACCGCGCCATCAGCTCCCAGTTGCCGAAGTGCCCCGTGATGAGCAGAACACCTTTGCCCTGTACCAGCGCACTGTCCAGATGCTCCAGCCCCACTACCTGCAGGCGTTTCTCTATATCAGCACGGCTCAGCGAGGGCGCCTTGAGAAACTCTGCCAGAGCGACCCCAAAGTTGCGGAAGACTCGCTTCGTGGTGGCACGCGCCTGAGCAGGTGTCCACTCAGGAAAAGCCCGCTGCAGGTTCTGGGTTGCGATACGGCGATAGCGTCGCGAGAGGGTATAGGCAATCAACCCTAAGCCTGCTCCCAAACGAATTGCCATATCCATCGGAACCCACTTGAAAAGCTTCCATATGAACAGAAGCCCCCAGCGCCCCAGTACGCGCACTAATCCCTGAGCTGTTGTCGCCCGACGCATACCATCAGCATACCCCATTCCACACAAAACCCTACAAAATTGGGGTATAATCGCCGATGGAGGACTGTATGAAACGACGAGGTTTTACCTTGATTGAGCTGTTGGTTGTCATAGCCATCATTGCCATTTTGGCGGCGATCCTGTTTCCCGTGTTTGCCCAGGCTCGTGAGAAAGCGCGCCAGACGATGTGCCTTAGCAACTGTAAGCAGATAGGTATCGCTGCGATGATGTACCTTCAGGATTACGACGAGATTTTCGTGTTCTCCGAGATTGCGATGCCTGCACCCGCTGGTTTCTGTGGTGTCAATAACTACAACGGCGTGTGTACCTCTATCGGCTATCTCCACTGGCTCCAGCCCTACTCCAAGAGCAACCTCTACTCGCGCTGTCCCAGCGCGAAGGCAACCCCTGAGGGACAGCCCGGTAGCGCAGAACACCGCCTGAACTGTGAGGGACGCATCGGGTACGGGGCAGCGTATCCCTCGCCAGCAGGTTATCTGTGGGCGTGTGGTAGCCCGTGGATGGTGCCCAGTAAGAACCTGGCTCAGCTGGAGAAACCCGCCAGCCATGTGTTTGCGATGGATGCCATCCCCAGTGGAGCCAGCAGTTACCCCCTCTGGGCGAACCGTGGACTGTATATGAATGTGGTCTACTCACCTTTCCCGACCGCTCAAGGGTTGACCCCGGGCGCCGGGTTCCATCAGCGCCCGCACGGACGACACTCCCAGCTGGTGACGGTGGTCTATGCAGACGGGCATGTGAAGGCGACCCCGTTTGAACAGCTGTACGGGCTTCCCGAGACCGAATGCGCACGCAATAACAACACTTACTGCTCGACCATCGATCTCAACCCCAATCAGTACCCGCAGCTCTGGGAGAAGTGGCAATAAGCCTCTTTCGGCTGACTTAAAAAGCAAACTCCTCCCTCGGTAGAGGGAGGAGTTTCACTTTTTCTGGGTTGGGCGTTTAGCCTCTATCGCCGCGGCGTCTGAGAAAAGCGGGAATATCCAGGTCATCCGTCGGTGTGTTCTTACGCTCCGGCACACGCGGTTCGGTGGGTGCCACTCGCGGCGGCTGAGGTTGAACACCCCGCGCGCGTGAGACACCCGGCTCGAACACCGACTGAGGCTCAGGTTGAGGCTGATGTTCTACGATGGCAGCCTTCGATGTATCCGTGAGTGGGAAACCCGTTGCCAGCACCGTGACCTGTACCATCTCGGTCATCTCAGGCGCGAACACATGCCCAAAGATGATGTTGCCCTCATCGGGGTCGACCATCTGATAGAGCAAGTCCATCGCCTCTTGGATTTCGTGGATCCCGACATCTTCGCCGGTGGTGATATTGACCAGCATTCGGGTCGCACCGTGGATGGAGGTCTCTAAGAGTTTGCTGGTGGTGGCTTCCCGCACGGCTTGCACCATGCGCTGTTCGCCAGTACCTTTGCCGATTCCCATCAGAGCGGTACCCGCCTCGTGGAAGATAGTGCGTACATCGGCGAAGTCCACATTGATATAGCCCGGCTTCTGGATGATGTCCGAGATGCCCTGAACACCACTGCGGAGGACATCATCCGCCATACGGAACGCCTCGGTCATGGTGGTGGTTCGGTCGGAGACATCGATCAATCGTTGGTTGTGGACGACAATCATCGCATCCACATACTGTTTCAGGTTCTCTGCGCCCTCTTCCGCGATTTTACTGCGTCGGGGACCTTCAAACTTGAACGGTTTCGTGACGACTGCGATGGTCAGCGCGCCCAGCTCTTGAGCGATTTCCGCGATGACCGGCGCAGAGCCTGTACCGGTTCCGCCCCCTAAGCCTGCGGTGATGAAGACGAGGTCTGCTCCTTCAAGCACTTTACGGATTTCGTTTCGACTCTCCTCTGCGGCGCCCCGCCCGACATTCGGGTCGCCACCCGCCCCCAGCCCGCGGGTCTTGTTGACGCCGAGTTGCATCCGCACTGGCGCTTTTGACTGGTTGAGAACTTGTGCGTCGGTGTTCATTGCGATAAACTCTACGCCTTGCAGACCGACCTCGATCATGCGGTTGACTGCGTTGCCGCCGCCACCGCCGACACCTACCACCTTGAGCGTCGCCTGCAGAGGCAGAGCCTGAGAATGTTCCTCCTGATGATGTGCTCGTTCCTTAGCCATATTCGTACTCCTTGTTCGCTGGGATACTAACGATTCCTTTTGAGAAAAGCTTTGATTTTACGAACGAATCGTTCCCAAAGTTTTGAGAACGCGACAGGTTGCTCATAAGTATCGAGACACTCGTAACCATATAATACCAGCCCGACGGCAGTGGAGAATATCGGTTGTTGGTGGGCTGGTGAGAGTCCAACGAGATGCGATTGAGGTGCGCCCACACGCACGGGCAGAGGACCTAACACTTGACGCCCCAGTTCCGCCGTGCAAGGGAGGCAGGCACCGCCCCCAGTCAACACGATCCCACCGGTCAATCGGTCATATAGCCCCGACTGCTGAATCTCCTCCAGTGCGTTCTCCAAGATTTCGCGCATCCTTTCCTCTATCACCTCGGTGAGCAGACGCCTTGGCACCTTTCGCTCTTGGTGCGTTCCCATCTCGCGATAGGTCACCACCTCGGTATCGGGCACACGCTCGGCTAAGGCGCACCCGTACTTCTGCTTCAGGTTCTCCGCCTCCTCCACACTGCTGAGGCGGAACATCAGATAGATATCGCGGGTGACATTCATCCCTCCCAGCGGGACGACACCCGTGTGAACCAGGTTGCCCTCGGCGAAAATAGCGACATCGGTCGTGCCCCCACCGATGTCAATCAAAGCCACGCCCACCTCACGCTCCTGAGGGGTCAGCACGGCTAAACCGGATGCATACGGCTCCAACACCAATCCTTTGACCTGCAAATCGGCACGCTCGACGCAACGCCGAATGTTCTGCAGAAAGGTCAAGCCGCCTGTAATCAAGATTCCCTCCGCACGAATGTGGGAGGCACTCATGCCGAGAGGGTTAAGAATACCCGACTGCCCATCCAAAGTATACTGGCGCAGAAGCACATGGAGCAGTTCGCGGTCAGGCGGTAAGTGCACCTGCTGGATGAAGGTTCTCAGCCTTGCCAAGTCCTCTTCGGTGACCTCATGGTCAGGGCGTGTGATGGCGACCTCAGCTTGGCGGGGTACGGTCTCGATATGCGCACCGGTCACCCCCACGAACACCTCGTTAATGGCAATGTCGCCCATCGCCTGCGCCTCTTGTACCGCTTTCTGGATGGCTTGAACCGTCTGCTCCATATCCACCACTTGCCCCTGACGTAAGCCCCGACAGGGACTGACCCCAATACCGGCAACCTGGATGGTCTGGTCCGGTTGCACTTGCACCGCCAGACAACAGACCTTCGTGGTGCCGATATCCAGTCCAGCAATCGTGGTCATCCGCGCTGCCTCTTTAGCGAGATTTCGTTCAGGTAATAGCGCCTGATGAGCGACAGGTTCAGGAACATCCGTCCGCCCAGCGTCACAACCGCGGCAAGGAACAGGTCAACCCCCATGCGGTCGCCCAGATAGGCTAACAGCGATGCCAGTAAGGCGTTCACGATAAAGCCTGACACAAACACATCGGGATGGAACCGCCCCTCCAGCGCTGAACGCCAACCCCCGAAAGCGGTATCCAAACCCGCCAACGCCGCCAACGAAAGATAGGGCGCCCACTCTACCGGGATTGGAATATCCAGCACGAGATAGGTCACCACTAAGCCGAGCACCAGTCCCAATAGACCGACCGCAATCATTGCGAACCTCCTTCCGAAGACACCGGCTGAGCAAAACGGAAACGCGTGGAACCTGAGTAGGCGGGTACCGTCACCTTGTCCAGCGCTTTGATTTCCACCATTTTGGGGTCTACTTCCAGAATATCCGCAAGCACCCCGCCTTGCATGGTTAGGGCGCTCTCGAGTGTTTTGGGGTCCCCGATTGCCAAAATGGTGAACGGCGAAGCCATCTTCACATCGTTTACATAGATGACCGGACCGACACAGCGGATTCCCGTAGAGGCGACGATTCGCTGACCGTTGATGCTAATCGCTTCGGCGCCGGACTGACGCAGTTCGTTGACCACCCGCAACAAATCGTAATCGTGAATAATGAACAGGTCAGGAAGCACCGATTCTACCGAACCGGGCGACGGCTTACGGGTACTGTCGCGCAGTATCAGTTGAATGCCCGGTCCCACCACTTCCACCAAGCCCGCGAGCATCTTCGCTTCTTGCAGGCTCTGGTTGAGTAGTTCCGTCCGTTTGGTACCTGATGCCAGTGCGTTTTCTAAGTCGGTCGTTCGTTGGCGGAGCTGGCGAATCTCCTCTTCCAGCTGTTCCACCGCCCGCTTCTCTTGGAGGTAGGCGCGTGTGAGTTCAGGCAGGCGCGCGCTGGGCAACTCGGCGGTCTGCAAACGGAACTGGGCTTTCAAAGCGATGGCGACCAGAACCCCCACCACCAGCCACACCATAAAGAAGACCACCATCTGGGTCGGCTTCGCGCTCATTGTTCACCCCCTTGCGATGCACTACGCAAGCGTAAGGCGGGCGCCTTGGGGCTTTTGAGGTCAACATACAGCCACTGTCGCACCTCGTCGGCTGGCACATCCAGCAGCCGCTTGACGACTGCCACCTGCTCCCGCCACTGAAGAGCATCGCCCAAGCGCACCTGCATGACCTCGGCAGTCGGTGTGGCACGCTGAAGCAGGAGCACCTGCGCCCCATTGGGATGCAAGTTCACCTGGACATGCCGAACGCGAGAGTCCTCTGCCAATGCACGAACAATCGCAAACGCACGCACCATCTCACCTGTACGAACAGGACCTTCCGAGGGCATTCTCTGGGTCTCCACTACGCGAATCGTGCCCGAAGGCTCTTGGGGCAAATCTTTCGGCGCGGTGAAAACAAATCCTGCAGGGTCTATGTACCGTTTTTCAGATTGCGGACCGCGCACCTCCACAACCCCACGGCGAGGAAAGAGCCTCAGTTGGGCAGTACCCGGATACACTCCATGCCACTCAGCACGGGCTATCCAACCGTATTGCTGGAGCCGTTGTTCCAGAGTGCGCGGTGTGAAGCCGTTCTGGGAAACCTCTCGGATTGCTTGGCTGAGTTCCGCCTGAACCGATACAGGCGCACCGACTACTTGGAGCGTCTGGAGCCGAGTGAGCGGGGAAAACCAGACGCTCAGTGCCAAAGCGCCCAACGCACTGAACCAGAGGAGCGATTCCAAGTTGCGCCCCACCCGATGAACCCATGCAGGCGTGGGGCGGCGCGGGCGCTTCGGCTTGAAGCGCATCGGCGGCTTGGAGCGCGCAACTCGTGGCACGGTTCCGTTCGGCTCCCGAAAAATCATCGGGTTCGCCGGGGCAGAGATTCGCACGCGCCGACCGCGTTCGCGCCGTAGGGTCTTCATGGCGTTTCCAACGCCTCCTCTATCAAGCGGTTGATGAGCTGCTCAAAATGGATACCCGCCGCCTCCGCACTTCGCGGCAAGAGCGAGGTCGGGGTCAGCCCCGGAATCGTGTTGACCTCCAGCACGAACGGGGTGTTCTCTTGCACTATCATGTCCACTCGGCTCATCCCCCGACAGCCCAGAGCGAGGTGCGCGGTGACGGCTACATCCTGGATGTGGCTCAGCACCTCGGGCTGGAGCCGGGCAGGCACAATCTCTTCGGTTTCGCCGGGCACATACTTCGCATGGAAGTCGTAGTAGCCACTGCGCGGCACTATCTCGACGGGGGGGAGCGCTTCGGGCTGACGCGTGCCCAACACTGGCACGGAAACCTCGGTGCCCGTGATGAGTTCCTCCACCAGCACGCTGGAGTCGAAGCCCAACGCCTTGCGCACCGCTCGCTCCAGCTGGTTCCACTCCCAGACGCGGGTGGTGCCAAGAGTTGACCCACCCTGATTCGGCTTCACAATCAGCGGCAACCGCAAGTGGGCTTGAATGCGCTCCAAAGTTTCAAGTTCATTATCATGCACGAGTAAACCTTTGGGCACCGTGATACCCGCTTCCATAAGCACGATTTTGGAGGCGTTTTTATTCATCGCCAGTGCACTTGCCAGCACGCCCGAACCCGTGTAGGGGATACCGAGCAGTTCCAAAAGCCCCTGCACTGCGCCATCCTCGCCATGACGCCCGTGAAGCACAATCAATGCTAAATCGGGGCGGGGATTCAACAGGAGGTCTTGCAACCCCCAAACGCCCTCCTTGCCCTTGACAAGCGCCGGGTCTACGGCAATCACATCATAGCGGTCGGGGTTCAAAACCTGCATCACGCGGTGTCCTGATAGGAGCGACACATCGCGTTCGGGCGAATCGCCTCCCATCAACACGGCGATACGAAGCTTGCGTCCGGTGGCGAGCACGGCACTCGGATAGGCGCCGCTCTCCAAGCGTGCCAATAGGAGGGGTGCCACCTGCTCCACATCGCCTGCGCCCATCGTCACCACCACATCGCCGGGCTGAAGGTGGGGCAGGAGGCGCGACGGAATCTGCTCCTTGACGGGCACATAGAGCGTCGGCGGGGCGTCCTCACGGTCTAATAGCCCATCCGCAATCAGGGCGGAGCTAATCCCCGGAATCGGCTTCTCGCGCGCAGGATAGATATCGGTCACCACCACGAAATCCGCCTGAGCCAAGCTATCAATCAGTCCCTGCAGTTGGTCGCGGGTACGGCTGTAGAGGTGCGGCTGATAGATAATAACCAGCCGTCGCTCCGGGAAGCGCTGTCGGAGCGCTAAAACGGTCGCTCTAATCTCGGTGGGGTGATGCGCGTAGTCGTCGACAACCGTGATGCCAGCAATCTCGCCCAGTACCTCTTGACGCCGTTTGACACCCCGAAACGAAGCCAGTGCCTCACGCACGGGTTCCGCAGGGATGCCCATCAGATGCGCCACCGCAATCGCACCGAGCGCGTTCTGTACATTGTGTTCCCCCGGCACTTGAAGGGTGTAGTCCGCCTCCTCAGCTGGGAGGCTCTGACTGTTTTGCAAGCGGAATCGCGTGAGTTGGGGGGTACGCTCAACAATCTCGGCGCGCAGGTCGTTGCGCTCTGCGAACCCGTAGAACAGCGGCGGACGTTCGTGCCCACCGATACCGTGCAACCGCTCACAGACCCGCAACACGCCCATGCTATCGCCGCAGGCTATCCGTTGCCCCCCACGCTTGACCTGCTGGCAAAATCGCATGAAACTCTCTTGAAGCCGTTCGAAAGTGCCGTGGTGGTCTAAGTGGTCGGCTTCAATGTTGGTAACGACGGCAATGTCGGGGTTGAAATCCAGGTAGGACTCGTAGGCTTCACAGGCTTCCACGACCGCCCACTCGCCGTTGCCCAAGCGCAGGTTACCCATCCACGGCTCGCCATCGGGCACATCGGCACCAATCACCACGATGGGGTCGTATCCAGCCTGCTCCAGAATCCGTGCCAGCATCGCCGTTGTGGTGGACTTGCCGTGAGTCCCCGTGACGGCAATCACCTTATGCCCGCGCAAGAGCCATCCCAGAAGCTGAGAGCGTCGCCAGATGGGGATTCCCAGCCGATTGGCGGTAATCACTTCGGGGTTGTCCGGGTGGATGGCATCCGACACAACCAGCCACTCGGGCTGTCCCATCTGTTCGGGGTCGTGGGGTGAGTAGGCGTGGATACCGAGTTCGCGCAGGGCTTGGAGGGTAGGCGACTCGTGGAGGTCAGACCCGCTCACGGGGATGCCCTTTCGGTGGAGCCAGCGTGCCAGTGCGGACATTCCAGCACCTCCTATACCTACCAGATGGAAGTGCATCCGTTCGTTTGGCTCCTGCCCCGTCGTTAGTTTGATACCTGTTGTGGTATACATTCCCCACACCTCCCTTGCTCACGCACCCGATGCGGACTGTGTCTCCAAAAGGCTCACAATCCGCTCGGTTGCGTCGGGGATTGCCCATTCGTGCGCTTGTTGACCCATCGTGTGCCGCTGGTCGGGGCAATCGCGCAGGGCGAGCAGATGATGACTCAACACCTGCGGCGACAGATGGTGCTGTTCTATCATCACGCCTGCCCCA